>NZ_JBFLAB010000119.1:0-4157 GCF_040742695.1 Microbulbifer discodermiae
GCCTGCGTCAAGCCCTGCTCAAGGACCAGCTTTACGGCCTCTGAACGAAACTCTATTGAATAAGTCTTTCTCATAGTCATTACATACTCCCAATTGCCTATGGTAACAATCGGGACTGTCCGGAGAAATCAGGCTACCCCATACTCCTGCACCTGACTTGACTACCCAGTTTCAAGTAAACCGGACCTAAGCCCTTAGACCGCCACCGCTCCAATGTCGCTTAACATTGCGAATAACAAGTACCGACTGGTCGTGTGGATCAATTATGCCTATTGTGTGGTTTACATCCGATTTATCGGTGCCCATGCGCGATATGACAAGATTAACATGCAAACTATTTAAATGCCCCCAAAGGTAGAAACGAGAGGTAAAAGTTATGGACATCAAACCTATTAAAACGGATGCCGACTACCGAGCGGCATTGAAAGAAATTGAAAGCCTGATGATGGCAGACCCTGACACTCCCGAAGGTGAGAAGCTGGATGTGATGGTTACGCTAATAGAAGCTTATGAGGCCAGGCATTTCCTTATGGATTTGCCTGATCCTGTTGAGGCCATCAAGTTTGAGATGGAACGCAAAGGTTTAACGGTGAAAGACCTCGAGCCCATGATTGGCAAGAGCAATAGAGTCTATGAAATTCTTAATCACAAACGCTCGCTCACGCTAAAAATGATCTGGAAGCTGCATGAAGGCTTGGGTATTCCGGCTGAATCTCTGATCAAGCCCCCACAAACACATGCTTAAGCCTGATGGTTTTCAAAGTATAGCCGAGATTGATACTCGGCTTGCTGAGCTTGAACAGGAAAAAAGCAACTTCTAGGGAACCTATGATTAATTCAATGCAACGTCAGGTTTCACGTCAGTGAATTAATCACAGGTTCCTTAGTTTAATGCAGGTAAAATATACTGAGGCACAAATTCCTGCTGAATCTTACGAAAAGTCTTGTGACTGTAGTTTCCAGCGTAAAAAGCTACCAACAAATCCAGGTCTGGAATACCCATCACGATTTGACCACCATTACCCCCGGCAAAAAAAGCCTCGACTTGGCGATTTTTATAAGGGTAACGCGTTATCCACCATGCATACCCATATCCCCTGTTCGCCATTTTATACTTCGTAGAAATTGAATTTTCTGCAAACTCTTCGCTGATTATACGCTGGCCATTCCAAATGCCTTTATTTAACATCAATTGGCCCAGCTTCATGAAATCGCGCGGCTTCCAGTAGATTCCCCCGCCCAAATAAGGTTGCCCAGTCGGTGAGAGATTCAAATAGTAGTGATCAATTTGCAATGGTTTGGCTATGAAATCGAAGAATAGCTCTTCTATGCTACGCCCACTGGCAGCTGACAGAACCGCTCCCACCAGATTGATCCCACCTGAACAATAGACTGCTTTCTCACCAGGTTCCCTAACCATATCCAAATGTGCCATATAACGATACCAGTCAGTTTGTTCTTGTTGTGATTGCATAGTGTCTTCATTACCTTTTGAGGAAGCATCACTATCATCACAATCCAGCCCGGATGACATAGTCAGCAGGTGTTCCAATGTTATTCTTTGGCGACGCGGATCCACACCGACAACTCCCTCCGCTTCTTTGGCTAGAACCTTTTGAACAAACACAGGATCTCCCAACTCCAAATCTATTCCATTGTGAATGGCAGCCCCGACAAGCACACTGGCGAGGCTTTTACTGGCAGAGCGTGTGTCATGGGCTTTATTTCTGTGGAATCCATGAAAATATTCTTCCAGAACCAGTCTACCCGACCTTGCGATTAGCACTCCATGAATATATGGGTCATCAATCGAATCAGCAGCCGGTAATATGACCTGCTCGATAAAATTGGAGATTACCTGCTCGCTGATTTTCTCGGCCCCAAGGCTGCTTACAGACCAGCCATCTCCAGGGATTTCAGGTGGTGGAATATAGTCATATGGTTCTGGATTTTTCCCGCGCGCATAAAAATGACTATGGTTATCATCTGGGGTTAATCTAAGGTCATAAAGATTACCGCGAATATCTACAGACATACGACCCGGTTGATACTGTGCTTCGACAAGTACAGTTTCCTTCTTGTCACGAAAGAACCGGCCCAGCCAGCGGACTGAATCGCCCTTTCGTTCCACTCGGTCAACATTGTAAAACACACCAAAGCCGCGATCAGGATTGCGAAAGAAAGCGCCCAGGGCCCCATCTTCCCTCTCCCAAACAGGTAAAAATACCGAAAATTCATCTGGCATAGGAACTATTTTCCCACGCCACCTATTGTCATTGTCAGGCGTTAATACCACCGGTGAGGCATAAGGCATTCCGTTATTGATCGTGCTTGGCTGAATCCAATAGCCCCTGACCTGATGGCTTGCAGGGTCAAGTTTTCCATTAAAGGAGCCTAACCCGCCTGGAATACTGAAAGATAATTCAGTACTGAGTTTACCTTCCCGTAGTGGGATTGACAGATTATAACCGGATAAATCGATCCGCCAGCGGTCCGATTCGCGTGTAATAATAATATCACCCTGAATTTCCGGTCCCGCAATACGCTTTCCTTCCCACATACCGACCAGTTCATTATCCTTGGCCTCACTCTGGCCAATTGACAACAGGCAAAGCGCTGAGCTAAATAATAGGCATATTGTGCGTAAAGAAATTGCATTCATTGAAATAATCCTCATAAAGGTGCGCAAGACCTAATGAATATCGCCCACCGTTCAATTTTGAACCCGATGGTTAATCCTGTCAGTATTTTTTTACTACCTGAGCATGAACCCTTGTAGTTTATCGGGCTGGGCTAATAACAAGACGATTAGCGAGACAAGGAAATTTCCTGTCAAATTTTTTCGAATTTCCTTAAATATACATCAGTGAATATTATTTAATCGAATTGGCACTGTATTCTTAGAAAATAAATTCCTTTTCAGGTTCTCCTCTAACCTTGAGCTTCCATTAAATAAGATGGACAGCAAATGCTCTTATGGTGACTGATCTTTGAGACAGATTAATAAAAATTATGACTTTACAGTTTCCCAGCGTCATTACTCTATCAGGAAATAGAAACTGCGCCACCCATTACGGCCTGTTCACACAAAAATTTTTGGTGTAGTACCCAGGTTAGGTGAACCCCATGCCTGCTATTGGGCACAAACCAACCCGACAGCACTTTCCTGCTTTAACGAACTCCTGACTGCGGGCATCAGCCTGCGACTGACCGGAATAGCCTGCCCGTCCGCAAGCTGAAGATGGTAGCCACCGGATTCGCTGACACTCTTGCCGCTGAGGGCCACCACCTGCTCAAGGTTTACCAGAAAAGAGCGGTGTACCCGGATAAAGGTTTCAGGCAGTTGAGTCTCGAGTTGTTTTAGACTGCCTGAATAGAGTTTTTCACCCTGCTCTACCAGGTGTAACTCCACGTAATCGCCGGCCGCTTTACAGTAAAGGATGTCACTGACCGACACCCAAAGGGTTTTCCCTGCGGAGCTGACTTCCAGGCGCGCTGGTGTGTCGGATTGGCTGTTCTGGGCCAGTTTATATTCCAGCTTGGCAATCAGTTGTTGGTCGTCCTTGCTCTGCTGTTGTTGAAGGCGATATTCCTTGGCCTGTTGTACAAACAAATATACTAGAAACAGTGCAATGATCAGGAAATGCATAATTTCATGAAAGCTGCCTTTATTGGCTACGATGGTAATAGCAACCAGCAGCTGCACCAGAAACCAGCCCAGCCAGGCATTTTGCCGCTGGCGGCGCCACACAATCAGCAGCTGTATCAGGCTCACCAGCAAGGGGAAAAACACACCCGCGGTGGTTTTACTGTCAAAGCCCGGAGCCAGCATAATAACCGTGGCCGTAACCAGCAAACCCCCATAGATCCAATGCAGGGCATGATCAGCCATGGTTTTGTAGGAGCTGTAAACCAGGATCGACATGCCAAACAGCAGTGACAGAGCGGTGACTGTGACCAGGCGCACGTCGTGCCAGGGGTAGCTATAGGGGACCAGGCCCCGGGACATTTCCGCTAGGGAACCTCTGAAAAACTGCTCCAGTCTGGCATAATTTACCCCATTTCCAACATACACAGATTCAATCATGAGCCAACTGACCTTCGCCGAAGCCGAATACACTATCAAGAAACGCAAAACACGGCGCGAACTGTTCCTC
>NZ_JBFLAB010000012.1:0-37500 GCF_040742695.1 Microbulbifer discodermiae
CGCCTGCGTCAAGCCCTGCTCAAGGACCAGCTTTACGGCCTCTGAACGAAACTCTATTGAATAAGTCTTTCTCATAGTCATTACATACTCCCAATTGCCTATGGTAACAATCGGGACTGTCCGGAGAAATCAGGCTACCCCAGAATAACACGGCGCTAAATGCACCAAAGAAAGCACCTTCCACAGTTCCAGTCTGTACCGCTCCCGCGGCAGCCCCACCAATGATTACAGCTCCCGTAGCTTGAGTGGTAGTAACTGCACCGCCAAAATAACCCCAAGCTGCCCCACTAGCAGTTCCTGCCGAGTAGATTGTGATGACCAGGGCAACTACAGGCTTAACCACCGAATCCCGATATTTACTCCAGGAGCTATACCCTGAAGGGTCGGTATACATCAGTGGATTGTTGTGCACATAGGCATAGCGGTTATAGCCCTGCACCGAGGTGACACCGTCGACCACGGGATCGGCGGACACAAATCTGGCCAAGTTAGGGTCGTAGACGCGGCCGTTCATATGAATCAGGCCCACCTCGTCCAGCATTTCGTGGCCGGTAAAACCGCGATTGGTGGTGAGATGGTTAAAGCTGCCCACGCTGAGTGCACTGACAATACCCTGGGGTCCACCGCTGATCTGGGCCCAGCTCAAAGCGTTGCGGCGCTTGCCCCAGGCATCAAAGCTAAACACCTGTTTGTTGCCACCGGCATCCTGGGCGACCTGTCCATTGCTGTCGGTAATCACATCCAGTGACCCCTGCAGGTCTTTGTGCAGATACTGAATGCCGGTGCCGGTCACGCTATCGTCGGCGGCCAGGTCCAGGCGCTCCACGGCGACGCCGGCGAGGGTGCGGCGGTAATAGCCCTTAACAAAGGCGCCGTTGCTATCCCGCTCGATGACTTTTTCCACACCGCCCAGTTGCAGGGTGATGACGGTGCCGCTGCCGCTGTCGTCCACCCGTTTATAGCGGCTGCGGTCCGGGCCGTAGAAAAAGTGGGTGTTGTGGCTGCCCTTTTGGATAAGGTCGGGCTTGTCAAAGACGGTGTATTCCAGCTCACGGCCACTGCTGTCGTGAATGAGGTTGCCGGAGTCGTCGTAGATGTAGCGGACACCGCCGGCAAAGGTGACGGCGTGGGGCTGGGAACCGTTGTAGAAATAATCCCCCACATCGCTTTTGTGGGTGATATTGCCGCCATCGTCGTAGCGCACTTCCTGTACCGCCGTCTGGCTGCCACCGTTGTACAGATAGGCGTAGCGCAGGCGGTTGAGGCCGTCGTACTGGTAGCTTTCCTGCAGGTCTTTCTGGTAGCTGCCGTCGCCGCTCTGGTCGGTTTTGGACAGCAGGTTGCCGATGGTGTCCCAGTCGTAGTGCAACTGCTGCACTGTGCCGACGCCGGGCACAATATCGGTGAGGACATCGATGAGGCGATGGCTCTGGGGGTCGTAGACATAGGTGGTGGTGAGGCCGTTGCCCAGCGCCACTTCCTCTACCTGCCCCCGCAGGTTCATACGCTGCACTGTGTAGTAGAAACCCTGGCCGGCGGCGGCCTGGACATCCCGCACACCGGTTTTGTAGCCGTAGGGGTTGTAAGCGGTTTCCACCCCGTAGAGGTAGTTCTGGCCCAGGCCCACCTGCTGGTTGCTGGCATCGAAGGCGCGGTGGGCGCGGCTGTACTGGTCGAAGGTGACTTTTTCGAAGAAGTCGCCGTCGCCATCCAGCACGCCGAGTATGGTGCTGGTTTCCCCCAGGCGGCCATAGCGGTCGTATTGCAGCAGCTGGAGATAGTCGAAATCGTCGACGTTGGCGTTACAGCCACTGCTGATGGGAACCTGGGCCTGGGCGACGGCCACCAGTTTGCCATCAAAACGGTACTGGGAGTCGCAGCCGGGATCCCGGTCATAGTACCAGCGGCTGAAGTTCTGCAGGCTGGGGCCCTTGTAGTCGGCGCGTGTGACCATACGCCCCAGGGCGTCGTAGGTCATGGCAGTATGTCCATTGGAGCCAATCTGCCTGGCCAGTTCCCCAAAACCGTTGTAATCGTACTCCCAAATGCCCTTGTCCGAGTCGACGAGGGCGGTCTTGCGGCCCCGCGAATCGTACGCCATGACGGTCACCGCGGTTTGCACACCCGTGCTGTCGAGCACACGCACCCGCTCCAGCTGACCGTTGGCGTAATAGGCGTATTGCACTTTGCCGCCGATATTGTCGGTAATCTGGGCCACTTCGCCCAGTACATTGTTTTCGCTGACCTTGGTCTGACCACAGCTGGTGACGGTGGTGGTGAGGCCCCCATAGACGGTGCTGACGTCGCACTGGCCCGGGGGGGCGTCGATGGCGGTGGTGCGGCCGAGGATATCGTAGCTGTACTCCATCCACCGCGGCGATGTGCCGGCGGCGTAGGGCTCCGAGACTGTGCACCCGGGACTGGGCGTCGTACTGGGTATCCACATAGACGGCATTGCCGTGGAAGTCCTGGGTCTGTTTGCGGATCTCGCGGCCCAGGCGGTCGTGGTAGACCAGGGTTTCGGTGTCGTCGATACCGCTGGTGGTGACCTTAAAGTAGGCGGGCACACCGGCTATGGTGGGGCAGCCGCCGGTATCGGCACAGAGGGCTTTCAGTGTGGTGCTGTGGGCACCGGTTTCATGGTGCTCAAAATACTGTTCGCCAAACTGGGAGTAGGCGAAGTGGGTGGCCACGCCGCTGATATCCAGCACCCTGCCGGGCTGGCCAAAGGCATTGAGATCCTGCTGCCAGGCTTGGGTCTGGTCCAGCGCGTTGATCTGCTGCAGCGGATAGCGCCCATAGGCATCGTAGAGAACGCGGCTGCTGCGGCTGTTGCCCTGGGCATCGGTCAGGGTGGTTTTGATGCGGTTGCCGAAGTGGTCGTGCTCGTAGTGGGTATGCAGCGATAGTGATGTGTCCTTTTGCACCCATTCGTCCGTGAGCAAACCGGTGACCGGGTCATAGGCGAAATCGGCGGTGCGGGTGATCGCGAACGCGGCGAGACTGCCAAAACGCTGGGTGGTGACGGTACTGTTGCTGAGCCGCGCCAGGTGCCAGCGGCTGGAATCCACCACATTGTTGTAGCTGTGGCTGGTGGTCTGGCGCTGCACCAGGGTGCCGGCGCTATCGTAGTTCTCCAGGGTCAGTTGGGAGACGTTGCCATAGCGGGTATCGTCGCCGCTGTCATACACCGTCTCGGTCTCCACCCTGCCGAGCAGGCTGCCGTCGAGTTCATAGGAATAATCGATCGCCCTGGCGATATAGGGCATAAGGGTCTTGCCGGCGATGGGCTCCATGGAAGCCAGTTGGTTTTTCGAACAGCTAATCACGGTAAGTCCGGTACCGCTACAGGCGGCGGGGATATCGATATCGTTCGCGTTGGGTTCTATTACCTTGGCGGTCTCCTCCGACATACCGATAAAGGGATAATCCTGGCGGTAGTGGGTAGTGGTCTTGACCTGGTTCTGGGGGTCGTAGGTGGTTATCGACTCGAAGCCGAGGAAACCGCGACCACCGCCCTGTATCCGCGCGCCGGCATAATGGTAGAGGGCCTCGACGGTATTGGTATCGTCGTTGGCCGCCGGCGCGTCAGAGGTCACCCGCTTGACCACAAACATAGGCGAATACAGATCGAAGACCGGCGAGCCATTGCCATAATCCAGTGCCGAGGCGCCCAGCTCTCGGGTATAGATATTAGCGGCAGTGTCGTTGAGCCGCTGATATTCAATTGTGGTGGTAACGCCAAAGCCATTGGTCACTGAAACCAAAGTATCGATTGGCTTGTTGCTATCATTGACATGGTTAGTATGGACGGTTTTGAAAATGCGAACGTATTTGCCATTGTGGTGGGGAACCTCAGGGAGGTCATCGCAGTGATCCTCGACGTCGTCTCGATTTGCACATACTTCCACCAGTTCCGGCAAGCCGTCGCCATTCAAATCGATCGGGAATTGCCTGTGATCACTTTCGTTGATACCTAGCGCCAAGTCAGTACTGTAGCCACTACCAAAGCCACTGGAGTGGTTGGGCAGGACATAGAGTCGATGATAGTCCGGGGTGGTTGTATCGTTAGCATTGGGATAGAGAATATCCACCAGGCCGTCGTGGTCCCAGTCCATCAGCTGAATTTTTTCATCAACCGCTGCCGGCAAAAAGCCAGCGGAGACAAATGTCTTGCCGTTGAAGTGATAAATAGCCCAGGGGGAATTGGCATTAGACCTGAACAATAGATCTGCCAGTCCATCGCCGTTGAGGTCGGCCACTCGTTGCTCAGCAGCGTCGATACTGCCGGAGAGGCTTCTCGAAAACTTCGTAGTGTGACTGCTGGTACCAGACGACAACAGGACTACAAATGTGTTGTCTGTCTGCGATCTAATATTGTTATAGCAGTCAATCAGCTGCTCTGTGCATGTCCAACGGGTGACCGCAATAGCGGTCATATCCGCCACGCCATCGCCGTTGAAATCCGCTACCGTATCCGTGTCCCGGATATTTACCGTGGTCGTTCGACTATAACGACCCACAAAACCGCCTGGCGGAGTGGAAATAGGCACACTCAAATTGCGGGTCATTGCAGAAGTTTTAAAACTAAGACCCCCACTGCTGTTGCGTTGCATCTCGCGAATTGTCGCCTGTGGGGTACTGCTACCGGTATAGACGCCAGAGGCAGCAGTGATTTTGAGAAAATCCGGCAGCCCATCGCCGTTGAAATCGTACATCCGGCCGCTCTGACCCGGCTCATAAGTCAGAGTCGTCGGAGTATCGTCCGAGCTGAACCCCGAACCTTCGGAGAGATTCACTTCCCAGTGGTTGGTATTGTCACCCAAAGGTGCGTGCAGTACGTCATCCATACCGTCATCGTCGTAGTCAATCAGATGCCACTCTTCTCGCTCGTTGGAACGGATACGCATCTGGTCTGACTGCATAATAAGGCCGCCACCCGAACTAAGCGCCACCTTTAAATAGCGCTTGCCATCACCGTCATAGCGAATAAAAACGTGATCGGTGAGGCCATCACCGTTCACATCACCAAACTTGCCACCCTCATAGCCAGAATGAAAAATATTTGGACTAGCAGGGAAAGCAACTAAACCATCACCATCGGAATCCGCATAGGTAAACACGGATGGTGGACGGCAGTTGTTACCGACACACTCCGTTATATCCTGTAATCGCAGTCGACCCGTGGTACCCGTTTCGTAGCCAAAGTTGTAGCGCCGCAATTCCACTGAGTCCGCCAGGGAAACCACCGAAGTCAGCCTGCGCGTCGCAGCGAAGTTTTCACCGAAACGATAACCGTAGATTTTATCCGAGCGACTAGTATCGTAATTGAATTGGATACTATTGATCAGCGTATCCGTGCCATTGCCACTATAGTCAATGGTATCGATCAGGTGTTCCCCGATGGCGCTGTCATTCAAATAGGTAAATTCAATTCGATTGTCGGCGCTATCGCGCTGTTCGTTGATGGCCCAAAGGTTTTCACGTAGTGCATCCGCAGTCGCGCCGTAATAGGATACGGAGCCGTCCTTGCGGTACACCTCAAAAGCTTTGTCACCCACTGAGCTGCTGATAATGCGCACACGGGTGAATGAATCCAACGCAGTGCGATATTCGGTACCGATATCGCCGTAGTTACCGGACGAGACCAGTTTCAGCCGCCGCCCATCCAGACAGAAGCGGTCGAAGTCGCTGCCATTGATACCGTCCTCCTCCAGGGTTTTACGACATCCAACAATTGCGGAAAGGCCGCCGATACTCCAACCCATACCCAGAGGCCCATTACCACCGTTGCTGCTATAGGACAGATTGATGGACGGAACACTACCTCCCGATGCCGGGCCAGTCGCGATGGGAATTGTGTAGTTGGCGGTGCCGGACTCACTGACCCGGAACTCTCCACCAAGCACACCCACACGGTCCGATGCCAGTACACTGGGGTCGGTGGCGGCGACGGCGGTTTCCTGGTGGGGCGCGACTTCAACCTGGACCGGTAGCGAGGAAATTTCGACCTGCACTATCTCCGACTGTACATCGGCGCTACAAGTGCTGAAACTGGACACCTGGTTACAGGCGCGAACTTTATAAGCGTAGAAACCATCTGCCAGGGTCAGCGATCTGGTGAGGTTTTGCAGGTCGGTATGGGCAATCACGGCCGCCTCGTCCCAACTGACAGGCCCGTCTTTGGACACAGCGGTTCCGGGGATCAGCTCGTAGCGCACTGGATTGCCGGCGCTGCTCGCCCAATTGAGGTCAACACTGCCATTGCGGGAGAACTGGGGCGACAGATGTACTGCGGAAGGGGCACCCGGAGTATTGGCAACTATGGTGCTCGCGGTATTGCCCGGCAGGGAACAATCGCGCAGATTACAGGCCACCAGATAATAGTTGTAAACACCGTCTTCTAGGCTCAGGCTTGTACCGGTGACCGGCGACGGATTTTGGGAACCCGTGGAGATGGTTTTAAGCAGAGTTCCATTTTGGTAAATCTTGTATTGATAGACCAATTCATGTGAAAGATCTGACCACACCAACTGAACAGTATCGCTGCCACTGTTCTGTAGCGGTTGCAGAGCCGGGCTCGACGGTATTGGCTGATTCCAAACAGTCGCCGGTAAACTATTACTCCAGGCAAGGGAACATCCAGCACTATTACAGTGCTTGCTGCGAAATTCCCAGTTGCCATCGGTGAGATCCGATACGGTAAAATCCGTACTGGCCGCAACAGAATAACTGCTTTCCACCGGCCAACTCTGGCCCACTTGACGTTTTTGCCAACGTACCTGGTCGACAGGCCCCGATCCAGCGGATAGCAACGCAACATCGCCGGTGTACGATGAGGTCACTGAGGTGGACAGGGTTGGTGTGCCGGGCCGCAGGACAACAGTGGCAAGAACCGGTCCTCGTGTACCAAGAACATCCGGTTCCGCACAGCCACCAGTTTGAACATTTGAATCCAGACACTCCCAACCCCGAAGGGTATAGCTATAACTACCGCTGGAGGTAAGGGTGTCGGTATAGGAACCAGCTCCACCGCCATACCCCCAGCCCGAATCGTATATTTCAGTGGTACCCCGTGTGAGAGTAATTCGATCAGCACTCCAGCCAAGCCAGGCCACTCTGACTTCACCTTCGTTTATTGACTCTATGGAGAGTTTGGGAATATTGACTATCAACGAGGCCGAAGGGGAGAAATCGCTGCAACCACTGTAGCAGGCCCGAACCCGATACGCATAGTTGCCATCGCTGTTACCTGAAATCGCCTTCGACGTAGCCGATCCACTATAGACTGTCACCCAACTGCCGCTGTTTTTACGCTCCTGCAGCTCATAGTGGTCAGGGGCCACGGATGTAGCGCCCCAGGATACGGTGTAACTGCCAGTGGCACTACTCTCGGGCACAGATACGGTACCGGGTTCAGGGATACTGACCGATACGCTGATTTGGCCCTCACTGGTCCAGGGAATACCCGGCTCCGGTTCGGTGCAACCATTCAGGCCCTGCTGGAGACAGTCGTCCTCTTTTTGCCACCAATAAGATACGGTATAAGAACCAGAGCCATTCACAACTATAGCTTTTGAACCGGCGGATTCGCCGATAGCATAGGTATTTACCAGTGTACCGTTTCGGTGTATACGCAGTTCAATTTCCGTTGCGCTTGAGTTTGGCACTGCCCGATAGGTGACGGTGAAAGCCCCTGTGGTGTTGTTAGCCGGAGCAGATAGCTGCGGGAGAGAAATCAGAATGCTCTGCTTGCTGGTCCATCCGCTACATGAGGTCACATTGTTATAGACAGAGCAGGCTCTAACACGGTAGGAGAAACTGCCATCGGCGCTTTGGGTAAAACTTTTACTGGTGCCCGTCACCGTCCAAGTGCCGCTGGCATCGCCACTTTGTTCAATCTGGTAATTCTCCGCACCAGAAACCGCGGACCAGCTGACGGTGTAGGATCCAGTGGATGAGCTTGAGGGCAAGGTCAATCCGGTCGGCACAGCGGGTGCCCGGGACACGATGGTATCGCCGGAATTGCGGAAACTGCCGGTAATACCGTTTTCTACCGCTGCCACACGGTAGCGGTATACACCATCACTCTGCCCACTGATGGTCCTACTGGCGCTACCACCAGCGTAGACCTGTACCCAGGAACCACTGTTCTTCTGCTCCTGCAGTACATAACTGGCTGCGCCTGTAACCGACGCCCAGGAAATGGCGATACTGCCATTTGTAGAAGTGCTTGGCGTAGAAATTGAACCCGGTGTGCGCACCACGGTAATAGTCTTGGTAGATGTATAACTACTACAGCCTGTGTAACAGGATCTAACCCGGTAATCGTAGACTCCAGTGGTTAAACTGGATACAGATTTACTCAGGGCGGACCCGCTATAAATAGTGGTCCATGCGCCACCATCTTTACGCTGCTGCAATTGGTATTCATTTGGGGAGGAGGAGGCCGCACCCCAAGATACAGAATAACTGCCGGTGGTACTGCTCAGCGGCACGGATAAAGTGCCAGGTTGAGGAATACTGACCGATACGCTGATTTGCCCCTCACTGGTCCAGGGAATACCCGGCTCCGGTTCTGTACAACCATTCTGGCCTTGCTGCAGACAATCGTCCTCTTTTTGCCACCAATAGGAAATAGCATAGATACCAGAACTATTTACGGTGACAGTTCTTGAGCCGGCGGATTTTCCGATGGTATAGGTATTTACTAGACTTCCATCTTGATGTACACGCAGTTCGACCTCTGTCGCGACTGAATTCGGCACTGCCCGATAGGTCACTGTGAACCCACCCGTTGTATTGGTAGCCGGTGCTGATAACTGTGGGAAAGCAACGGCAATGCTTTGCTTGCTGGTCCAGCCGCTACAGGAGGTCACACTGTTATAGACAGAACAAGCCCTAACGCGGTAGGAGAAACTTCCGTCGGCACTTTGGGTAAAGCCTTTGCTGGTGCCGGTTACCGTCCAGGTACCGCCGGCACTGCCACTTTGTTCAATCTGATAATTCTCCGCGCCGGAAACCGCGGACCAGCTGACAGTATAAGACCCGGTGGACGACGTGGTGGGTACCGTCAGCCCCGTTGGCACCGCGGGTGCCCGGGAAATTGTGGTATAACCGGAATAGCGGTAACTGCCGGTAATACCATTTTCTACCGCCGCAACACGGTAGCGGTAGACGCCATTGCTCCGCCCCGTTACTGTTTTAGCAGTGCCGGTACCGGCGTACACCTGCACCCATGAACCGCTGTCCTTCTGCTCCTGCAATACATAACTGGCTGCACCGGAAACGGACGCCCAGGAAACAGCCACACTGCCATTGGTTGAGCTAGCCGGTGCGGAAATCGAACCCGGTGTACGCACCACGGTAATGGTTTTGGTAGATGTATAATCTCCACAGGCGGTGTAACAGGCTCTAACTCGATAACTGTAAACTCCTGTAGCCAACCCGGACACAGATTTACTGCGAGCAGATCCATCGTGGATGGTGGACCACCCCCCGCCATCTTTTCTCTGTTGTAACTGGTATTTACTGGGGGAGCCCGACGCCGCACCCCAGCTAACCGTATAGCTGCCCGTAGTATTTGTGGTGGAAAGCGAAATCGCACCAGGTTTCGGAATAGTGACTGTAATAGTGAAACTACTACCCCACTGCGCCCAGGATGTACCGGGCTCAGGCTCTGTACAGCCATGGGTCCCGTACTGCAAACAGCCCGCTTCTTTCCGTGTCCAGTGTGAAACCGTATAAGTACCCGCGGAGCTGACGGTGATGGTTCGACTTCCACTGGAAGTACTGACGTTGTAGCTACTTACGACAGTGCCATTCAAAGCCACCCTCAGTTGCGCATCATCATGAGTTGTGGGAGCTGCAGTGTAACTTGCAGAAAACTGGCCGGTTGAGTTGGAACTGGGACCGGAGACGGAGGCCAATACCTGAAATGAAACCAATATCGCCAGAAGCGAGCCACTTAGCCTGAACATTAAGAACCCCTAGAGCATTTTTGTAATTATTTATCCGGCACTCAGCCACCGGTGGAAATAAATTATTGACGAGTCTGTTCGTCTATTTATTTTGGGCAGCTTACCTGAATAAAAAAAATAACGCCATTACACGGAATTACAGCGCTGTTTTTATTGCACAAAATATCTAACTGTCAGATTAGGCATCGTAATCACATATGGACATCGACAGTGATAAGGATAGGACCGGGAACCGACACGTTTAGTAGTAAGACGAATGGCAGCGGCAGACGGTGCCAGGGATGGAAAAGGCCGAAATTGGCAAAGCGCTTATATTCACTTTACCCAGCAAAATTTTATTACTTTAGCGGCAGCCCGGTCGATGGGGGGTCTGTTAAGCCCCGACAACCATCGGTCCCGGGACTCCGCCCCGCTATTAACCCGGTAACTGAATAAGTTGTCGGGTCAATGTGACGTCAGGATGTGCCACCAAAATGCGAGGGCTGGCGCACACCCCTGAAAAGCCGGCGATTCCGCGTAATTGCACAGATTTTCAAGGAAGACAAGCTGGCCGAAAAGGGATCAACTATTGGGATTTTCGGTTTCATAAAAAAAGCCCCGCGAATGCGGGGCTTTTTATCGACAGGCTGGATGAGCCGGCTTACATCATGCCGCCCATGCCACCCATGCCGCCCATACCACCCATATCGGGAGCAGCGGGCTTGTCTTCCGGCAGTTCCGCCACCATGGCTTCGGTGGTGATCATCAGGCCGGCGATGGAGGCCGCTGCCTGCAGTGCGGCGCGGGTCACTTTGGCCGGGTCCAGAATACCCATTTCCAGCATATCGCCGTATGCGCCGGTGGCGGCGTTGTAACCGAAGTTACCCTCGCCCTGCTTCACCTTGTCCACTACAACGGAAGCTTCGTCACCGGCGTTGTCAACGATCTGGCGCATGGGCATTTCCATGGCGCGCATGGCGGCGGCAATGCCGTGGTTCTGGTCTTCGTTGTCACCGCTTACGGAAACCGCCTGGATGGCGCGCACCAGGGCGATACCACCTCCGGGAACCACACCTTCCTCAACGGCGGCGCGGGTCGCGTGCAGTGCGTCTTCCACACGGGCCTTCTTCTCTTTCATTTCGACTTCGGTGGCGGCGCCAACCTTGATCACTGCAACACCGCCAGCCAGTTTGGCCACGCGTTCCTGCAGTTTCTCTTTGTCGTAGTCGGAAGAGGACTCTTCGATCTGGGCACGGATCTGCTTGACGCGGGCCTCAATGTCTTTGACATCGCCGGCGCCATCCACGATCACGGTGTTCTCCTTGGACAGGGTGACGCGCTTGGCGGTACCCAGATGCTCCAGGGTGGTACCTTCCAGCTCCAGACCCACTTCTTCGGAGATTACGGTGCCACCGGTGAGGATGGCGATGTCTTGCAACATGGCTTTGCGGCGGTCGCCGAAGCCAGGTGCCTTGACGGCGGCCACTTTGACGATGCCGCGCATGCTGTTTACCACCAGGGTGGCCAGGGCTTCACCTTCCACGTCCTCGGCGATGATCAACAGCGGCTTGGAGGCCTTGGCCACCTGCTCCAGCAGCGGCAGCAGGTCGCGGATGTTGGAGATCTTCTTGTCCACCAGCAGGATGAAGGGGCTCTCCAGCTCGGCAGTCATGTTCTCCTGATTGGTGATGAAATAAGGAGACAGGTAACCGCGGTCGAACTGCATACCTTCGACAACGTCCAGCTCGTTTTCGAGGCCGGAACCCTCCTCAACGGTGATAACGCCTTCCTTGCCGACTTTTTCCATCGCCTGGGCGATGATGGTGCCAACACTCTCATCGCTATTGGCGGAGATGGTGCCTACCTGGGCGATGGATTTGTTGTCTTCACAGGGTGTTGCCAGTCCGGCGATGTGATCGACGGCCGCCGCTACGGCCTTGTCGATACCGCGCTTCAGGTCCATGGGGTTGAAGCCGGCGGCGACGGACTTGAGGCCTTCGGTTACGATGGCCTGGGCCAGTACGGTGGCAGTGGTGGTGCCGTCACCGGCGGTGTCGGACGCCTTGGAGGCCACTTCCTTCACCATCTGTGCACCCATGTTCTCGAACTTGTCGCTCAGTTCGATCTCCTTGGCTACGGAGACACCGTCCTTGGTCACTGTGGGAGCGCCAAAGGATTTATCCAGTACCACATTGCGGCCTTTCGGGCCCAGGGTGGTCTTGACGGCGTCAGCCAGGATATTTACGCCACTCAGCATTTTCTGGCGGGCGTCGTCACCAAATTTAACGTCTTTTGCTGCCATGATTCTTGTTCCTCAAATTCTTTGTGTGCGGTTTCAAAAGAAGCTACGGTCAGCCTTCCAGCACACCGTAGATATCGCTTTCATTCATGATGATCAGCTCTTCGCCGTCCACCTTGAGGGTGTTGCTGTCCGCATAGCGGCCGAAAACCACTGTGTCGCCTACTTTCACCGACAGAGCGCGTACATCGCCGTTGTCCAACAGCTTGCCTTCGCCCACGGCAAGGACTTCACCCTGGTTGGGCTTCTCTTTGGCTGCGCCCGGCAGAACTATGCCGCCGGAAGTCTTTTCTTCTTCTTCCTTACGGCGCACTACGACGCGGTCGTGTAAAGGACGAATTTTCATGGATAGGCTCTCCATTGAGTCGTTTTAAGGTTTTCCAAATGGAAGACCCTCAGTCTGAGGACCTCCGGTCCAGGCACCCCGGCTGACGGCAGACACGGGGCAAAATCTTCGGGTGGACCCTATCTATGGGCGACACTGCGTATTTCAACAGCCGCAAGCAAAAAAATGTGTATCGATACCGGGCGGTTTCCGCTAGCCCCACCAGATTGATTATTTTTTATCCAGATTGCGCTTGTGGGGCTCCCGCTGGTCCCGGGAAAACTCCCCTTCGATGATGTCGTGACCACCGGGCGGGCGGTGGGAACCGGCCTGGTAACTGCGGCCCTGTATCACCACATGGCGCAGGAGCCATCCGAGCAGAAGCTGGCGCAGGCCGGGTACCAGGCACGCAAAACCCAGTGCATCGGTGATAAAGCCGGGGGTCAGCAGCAGTGTGCCTCCGGCGGCGAGAAACACCCCCTCCGCCATCTCTCTCGCCGGCAGCTCCCCCACTTGCATCTTCTGCTGGGCGCGCATCAGGGTGGAGAGCCCCTGCCGATGCAGCAATACCAGCCCGACAATGGCGGTCAGGAACACCAGGCCGATAGTCGGCAGCGCCCCTATCTCACTCCCGACGGTGATCAGCAGCCACATCTCCAAAATGGGCAGGATAATGAAGATCAGCAATAGTGGACGCATTGTCACTCCTCTGGCGCAGCCCGCTTTTGGGTTGGAGCGTAACTGCTATTTTCGGTAGGATCGGGTTCTATTCCCCGGAACCCCATAGATGTGGGCTATGGCGACAATTCTCAAGCCCGCAGCCACTGTGGACCGGGCGCCGATGGCCGGCACGGCAACCATCGGGGTTTTTGGTACTCTAATCTGCTGGTGCCCACTGCACTAGAGCGGCACTGAGTGACGGCAAGGGGCGCTGCTATTTCCCGGGCTGGCGCAAGCCCGAGGAAAGCCAACGATTCCACGTAATTGCGCAGTTTTTCAAGAGCCGTAATCCAATAGATGAGGGATTATCCATTGGGTTACAGGCTTAATGGTACAGGAACGACGATCAGACAGCTTAGCATAGGAGGCGTATATGGCTGGTGAGCAACAGGAAACCCTGGCACCTGTGGTGTCAGTGCGCAAACGCCATCTTCTGGACGAAATTCTGCAACAGGCGGACATTCGCATCAATGGCGACCGCCCCTGGGACATGCGGTTGCACCGACCGGCGGCACTGGACGAGATACTGGCCCGGGGCAGTATGGGCCTGGGGGAATCCTATATGCGCGGGGACTGGGACGCCGCGGCTCTGGACCAGCTCTTCTTTCGTATTCTGCGCCTGGACCTGACCCGGCTTATCAATCCCTGGCGCAGCGCCCTGAGGTTGTTGCGCAGTCACCTGATCAATCTGCAGAGCCGCCGCCGGGCCTTCGAAGTGGGCGAGCGCCACTACGACCTGGGCAACAGTTTTTACGCTGCCATGCTGGACCAGCGCTTGGTCTACAGCTGCGGCTACTGGCGCGCGGGGGCAAAGACCCTGGACCAGGCACAGGAGGCCAAGCTGGACCTTATCTGCCGCAAGCTGGGTCTGCAGCCGGGAATGCGCCTGCTGGATATCGGTTGTGGCTGGGGCAGCCTGGTGAGTTACGCGGCACAAAACTACGGGGTTGAATGTGTGGGCATCACGGTGTCCAAGGAGCAGGCGGCCTATGTGCGGGAGCACTATGCGGACCTGCCCGTGGAGGTGCACCTGCAGGACTACCGCAACCTGCGGCAGCAGTTTGACCGCATCGCCAGCGTGGGTATGTTCGAACACGTCGGGCGCCGCAACCACCGCACCTTTATGCAAGTGGCCAAGCGCTGCCTGAAACCGGACGGCCTCTTCCTGCTGCATACCATCGGCAAGAACCAGCGTCACTCCACCACCGATCCCTGGATAGAGCACTATATTTTCCCCAATGGAGAACTGCCTTCCGCGGGCCAGATTGGCGATGCAGTGGATCACCTGCTGGTGTGCGAGGACCTGCACAATTTCGGCACCGATTACGACCAGACCCTGATGGCCTGGCACAGTAATTTCGAGCGGCACTGGGAGCAGTTCGCGGGGCAGTACGACCGCCATTTATACCGCATGTGGCGCTACTATCTGCTGTCTTGCGCCGGCGCCTTCCGCGCCCGGCACATACAGCTGTGGCAGTGGATGCTGTCCGACCACAGAAGCGGCGGCGTAGCGCGAATTTCCTGACCGGAACTGGCCCGGACCGCGCGACCGGCGGGGCGGGGTGAAACCCCGCCCTGGCCTCAGATCATTTGCCGGCCCGGTTCCAGCATGAAAAAAGCCCTCGCCGGCTTTTTTCAGCCCGGGTTTGCCGGCGAACACCGCTTTTATGGACAGAGAGCCGGGTCAGATCCGGGCGCCGCCGTCGATATCCAGCACACGCCCACTGACAAAGTCGTTTTGCAGAATAAAATCGACGGTGGCGGCGATCTCTCCCTGTTCACCCAATCTGCGCAAGGGCACCTGCTTGACCAGTGAATCCAGAATTTCGGGACGCATCTGCGCCACCATATCGGTATTGATAAAACCCGGCGCTATAGCGGCCACGCGGATGCCGTGGCGGGCCAGCTCCCGGGCCCAGGTGACGGTCATGGCGGCGACACCGGCCTTGCTGGCGGAGTAGTTGGTCTGGCCCATATTGCCGGCGCGGGACAGGCTGGAGATGTTGACAATGACACCGCCCTGCCCCGTCTCCACCATCAGCCACGCAGCGGCGCGGCCACAGAGAAAAACACCGGTCAGGTTCACATCGATCACCGACTGCCACTGGGACAGGGACATGCGGTCGGCGACCTTGCCGTCCTTCACTTTCAGCAGCAGGCCGTCGCGCATAATGCCGGCGTTATTGACCAGTGCCTGCAGGCCGCCAAAGTCCTCCACGATATGGGTAAAGCCGCGCTCCACCTGTTCCTCATCGGCCACGTTGACGGAGTAGCCGCGCGCTTCCGCGCCCAGTTCCTGACAATGGGCCACAGTTTCCCCGAGCCCGTCCCCGTTGACATCCATCAATGCCAGGCGCGCGCCGGCGCCGGCCAGGTGTTCAGCCATGGCCCGGCCAAGACCCTGTCCGGCGCCGGTAATCGCGATAACGCTGTTGGCAATCTTCATTCTGTTCCTCTCTGGTTGTTGTTTTACCATTGATAGCCGACACCGACGGTCAGCTTTGTATCTTCCTCTACACTTTCGAGGGAAGGGGTGCTGTCGTACAGCCAGTAGTAGGCGGTCTCCATCAGCAACCCTGCCGCCAGGGGCATCCGCAAGCCGAGTTTGGCGCTGCTCTGGTAATCGTCGCTGCTGTCCAGCGACTGCAGCAGTTCCTGATCGAAGTAGACTTCCGGCCCCAGATCAAATTTGTAACGGTAATTCACCGCGGCCCGTGCCGCTGCATAGAGGTCGTCCTGGCCGGTGCTCAGGGCGGGATCGATAAACCGCTCCCGCAGTTTGCTCAGACCACCTTCCACCGACAAGGTTTTTTTGTCCGTGTCGTAAAACAGGTAACCGAGACCGAGACCGAATTTGGAACTGAGATCCAGGTTGCGCGCCTCCTCGCGCTCCACAGAGGTATTGGCCGCGGCGAACCACTGCTGGGCGAAGATCCAGCGCAGGCTGTAACCCAGCTGGTACTTTTCCAGCCCCTCCACCTCGATGTTGTCCTGGTTCTGATAGAGCACATCGACCAGGTGGTGCCAGTCGTCGTGGCGAATATCCAGCTTCGCCTTCGCGTCCAGGTCCTCGCGCTCCCGGTTGCCGCTCTCCAGCACGCCGCCGACGCTGACACTGCCGTGCACTACCACCGGGTGCCCCAGGAACTGGGCATAGGGTTCGGCGCGTTCGACCGCCGGGAAGTCCACGAGGTAACCGGAACCCTCCTTACAGTAGAGCTCCCATTTTTCCCGCCGGTGCCCGGCCAGGGTACAGGGGTCGTCCCGCCCGGCTACTTTCAGTTCGACGTCGGTATCCAGGGACAGTATCTTGTCCTTGCCGAGCCGGATCTCCCCGAAGGTCTCCGACTTCCAGACCACAGCTTCCCTCTCCACCAGTACCAGCTGGCCGTGGATGCGGTCGCCATTGTTGAGGGTGAGTATGCCCGCCGCCACGGGAAGGGAGACAAGGGACAGTGAAAGCGCCAGAATACTGGTCAGTTTGGATACAGCTCGAAGCACAACCATGGCGTTGATTTTATAGTGATTAAAATACAGTGGATTTATCGTGGGAACAGAGACCGCAATTCCAACCAATGATGCCATATCTCGCTTCTGCCGGGTACTGGCGGCAATACCCAGAGGGCGAGTGGTCACTTACGGAGACCTGGCGGAAATGGCGGGCTACCCGCGCGCGGCGCGTCTGGCCGGCCAGACGCTGCGCAAGCTGCCAAAGGGCACCAAGCTGCCCTGGCACCGGGTCATCAACGCCCAGGGCCGAATATCCCTGCCGGAGCCCCGCGCCGCGCGACAGCGGGAGCTGCTGGAACGGGAGGGGGTGACGCTGTTGAATGGCCGGGTGGAGCTGGGCAGATATCGCTGGCGACCATAATCGGCCCCCTTTTGCACCGCGTCAGCGATCATCCGGGTGACTACCGGCCTCCTCCTGCTCACTATCGCCACGCCAGGGGGCGACGGCGAACAGGAGCAGCATCCCGGGTATGGCCAGGGCGGCACACAGCAGATAGAAATTGGTCCAGCCCATGGCCTCCACCAGAAAACCCGTGGAAGCGTTGGCGACGGTGCGCGGCAACAGGGTCAGGGCCGAAAACAAGGCCAGCTGGGTAGCCGTGTGCAGTTTACTGGTGGTGCGGGCGATAAAGGCGAGGAAGGCAGCTGTCCCCAGCCCCACCCCCAGGTATTCGAATGCGATCACTATCGCCAACAGCCACAAGCTGGGTTCGAAGCCGGGAGTTCCCACCCGGTCTCCGTTCACTTCTGACAAAATCATAAAGCCGAAAATGGACACCAGCTGGATAACGCCAAAAATCCACAGGCACTTGTTGATCCCGATTCGCACCATCAACAGGCCACCGAGAAAACCACCGATGGCCGCCGGCCAGAGTCCGGCATTTTTGGCCACCAGGCCTATGTCGGTTTTGCTGTAGCCCATATCCAGGTAATAGGGCGTGGCCAGTGCCGTCGCCATATTGTCCCCGAGCTTGTACAGAACCATAAACGCCAGCACCAACAGTGCCGATTTGGTGCCATTGCGGGTGAAAAACTCTACAAATGGCAGAACCATCGCATCACGGAGGCTTTTGGGACGCTCGCCCGGGTGCTCCGGTTCATTGACCAACAGGGTGGTGACTATGCCCACCCCCATAAAGGCGGCAGTGGTGAGAAACACCAGGTTCCAGGGCAGGTGATCGGCCAGGATCAGGCTGAGGGAACCCGGTATCAGCCCTGATATCCGGTAGGCATTGGCATAGAAGGAATTTCCCAGGCCCAGTTCCCGGTTGGGCAGAATTTCACGCCGAAAAGCGTCCAGCACTATATCCTGGCTGGCGCTGAAAAATGCCATCGCAAAACAGAGTACGGCGATGCTCCAAATGTCCACCTGGGGATCGAAGACACCCAGGGCGGCAATGGATGCGACCAGCATTATCTGCATTGCCAACATCCATCCCCGGCGCCGCCCCAGCAGGGGAAACGCATAGCGATCCATTAGCGGAGACCAGAGGAATTTCCAGGTATAGGGCAGACCCAGCAGGGAAAAGAGGCCGATGGTGGCCAGGCTGACCTCCTGCGAGCGCAGCCAGGCGGGCACCAGCTGCACCAGCACATAGAGCGGCATACCGGAGGCGAATCCGGTGCCTACACAGATCAACATGCGGCGGTTGAATACGGCTTGCCGGATCGTGGCTCCAGTCATGTTTTTTCTAGGGCCTGTTCACACTTAGGCTGCCGCTTGCTCAATGCCCCCACAGCACTTCCAGTCCGGCTTCCGCCAGCTTGTTGGCGTTGACATTAAAGCCAACCATCGCCGGCGTGGCATTGTCGTCCAGCGGCAACTCCTCCACCTTGAGGGCATAGAGGCGAAACTGGTAGCGGTGGTCCCCATGCCCCGGCGGCGGGCAGGCACCGCCATAACCGGGACTGCCGTAATCATTGCGCACCTGGGTGGCCTCGGGAATCATACCGACCTTGAGATCCCCGGCCCCTTCCGGCAGGCTGGTGACGTCCGCCGGAATGTTGAACATCACCCAGTGCCACCAGCCACTGCCGGTGGGTGCATCCGGGTCGAATACCATTAATGCAAAACTTTTGGTTCCCTCCGGCGCCCCACTCCAGCTCAGCTCGGGGGAAATATTTTCGCCGCCGCAGCCAGTGTAAACCTGGGCGAGGGGCATGCGCTCGCCGGCGTTCATGGTGGCGGATGTAAGGGTAAATTCAGCGGCAGAGGACATAGTGGCAGTTACCAGTAGTGCTATGACAGCCACCAGTTTAGCAGTCGCGGCCCCCATAAATCCCGCCCTCGGGCACTGGGTGCACCCCATAGTCAATGCTATCACTTGCCATTTCCCCCCGGTGGAAACAATTCCGAAACCCTATCTAGATCCATATTACCGCCGGTCAGTACCACGGCGACATTTTTTTTGCGAAACCGCGCGCCGTGCTCCAGCACTGCGGCCAGGCCGACCGCAGCGGAGGGTTCCACCAGTTGTTTGGTGCGGGTCCACAGCAGCCGCATGGCATCGACGATAGCCGTCTCAGGGACAGTGACTATGTCCCGCACAGTGCGCCGCACTATGGCGTAATTCCGGTAGCCCAGGGTGGTGCGCAAACCGTCGGCGATAGTCTCCGGTGTCTGCTCGGTGACATGGCTGCCGCCGCGCAGGGAGCGCTGGGCATCGTCGGCACCGGCGGGCTCGGCGCCGATAACCAGCATCTCCGGCGCCAGCGCCGCCACCGCCAGGCCTATGCCCGCCAGCAGCCCGCCTCCGCCCACAGGGGCGACAAGGATATCCGGCACTGCACCCAGCTCCCGGCTCTGCTGAATAATCTCCAGCGCCACTGTGCCCTGGCCGGCAATGATCCGACTGTCGTCGAACGGCGGCACCACATGGGCGCCGCTAGCGGCCACCACCTGTTCCAGCGCTGCATGGCGATCGGCCAGGGTCGGGCCGCAGAGGACTATATCGGCGCCGTAGGCCGCCACCGCCTCCCGCTTGGCCCGAGGCGCCGTTTGCGGCATCACAACGGTGCAGGAGAGGCCCCTCTGCGCCGCGGCCCAGGCCAGAGCGGCACCGTGATTACCGGAGGAGTGGGTTGCGACACGCTCAACCCCCGCCGGCAATTGCGCCAGGGCGTTTGCCGCACCACGGGCCTTGAAGGCGCCGACTTTTTGCAGGTGTTCGCACTTAAAAAATAGTTTGGCGCCAGTGGCAGTATCGATCAGGCGGCTGCGCATCAGCGGTGTGCAACGCACCCGCCCGGCGATATTTTGTGCGGCGGTAAAAACATCTGCACTGGTGGGCAGATCGCGGCTGGCGACGGACATAAACTCGGTGCTTCTCCGGTGAGCGGCGGTACGCAGATCCGCCCTGCACAGTGACTCTGCGCTATCAATTGTTAAGCCATCAATCCAATAGATGATCCCTCACCCACTGGATTGTCGCCCTGTTCAGCTGCCCCTTAGCGCAGCAGGCGCAGCAGGCGCAGCAGGCGCATCTTGGCGGCGGAAAACGGCGCATAGCGCACACTCAGGTCAAACCTGTAACTGCGTTTCATCACCGCCTTAAAGTGGCTGAAGGTCTTGAAGCCATGCTCACCATGATAGGCACCCATGCCACTGGGGCCGACACCCCCAAACGGCAGCTCATGGGCCGTCGTAAACATCATGCAATCATTGATACAGACATTGCCGGCACTGCACTGGGCCAGAATCCGTTTGGTCACCCCGTCGTCGCGGGTGAACAGGTACAGCGCCAGGGGCTTGTCGCGCCTGTTGACGAACTGCTCGGCCTCCCCTATATGCTCCAGTTCCACCACCGGCAGTACCGGACCGAAAATCTCCTCCTGCATTACCGTGGATTCCACCGGCACCTTACGCAGCACCGTGGGAGCGATATAACGCGCCCCCATATCCACCTGGCCGCCAAAGGCCACCTCTCCGTCGCCGATGTAAGCGGCGATACGCCGGGTGTGGCGGTCGTTGACGATGCGCCCATAGTCCGCTGAATCGCGGGGGTTTGAGCCAAACATTTCGCGCACACTGGCTTCGATCGCGGGCAGCAGCCGCTCCGCTGTGGCTCTGGTGCACAGCAAATAGTCCGGGGCTATGCAGGTCTGGCCGGCATTGGTGAACTTGCCCCAGGCGATACGCCGCGCAGTGATTCCGATATCCGCATCATCGGCCACGATACAGGGGCTCTTTCCCCCCAGCTCCAGGGTTACCGGCGTCAGGTGCCTGGCCGCTGCGGTCATCACTATCTTGCCCACCTGTCCGCCGCCAGTGTAGAAGATGTGGTCCCAGCGCTGCTCCAGCAGGGCGGTGGTTTCCGCCACTTCGCCCTCGACACAGGCGAAGGCGTCGCGGTCCAGATAGCGGGGCAGCAATTCCGCAATCAGGCCGGCGGTGGCGGGCGCCAGTTCCGACGGTTTGACCACGGCACAGTTGCCGGCGGCTATGGCCGGCACCAGGGGGGACAGGAGCAGCTGCAGAGGATAGTTCCAGGCGCCGATGATCAGCACCACCCCCAGGGGCTCGGGCTGGATATAGCTTTTGCCCGGCTGCGCCACCAGCGGTGTGGCCGCACGGCGGGCGCGGGACCAGCGTTTGAGATTCTTGAGCGCATTGTCGATATCACCGCGAACCACCGATACTTCGGTGGTAAACACCTCCTGGGGCGCCTTGTGCAAGTCGCTGTGCAGGGCCTCGATGAACCGGGCTTCGTTTTCCACCAGCATATCCCGCAACCGCATCAGTTGCCGGCGCCGCCAGCTCAGGTCGGCGGAAGTGCCGCTGCTGAAATAAGAGCGCAGGCCCGCGACCAGGGCCGGGGCGTTGAGACTCTCACTGTTTGCCGCTGTTGGAGATTTCGTGGTTGCCGCTTCCATTTGATAGTTCCCGCTGAGGTTATTTTCTCTTCTGCATTTTTATTACACGAAGGGTTGAGCCTGTGCCGGCGAGGTACCCGGGCAGCCGGTGCCCGTGACCACGCAGAGTGCAATATTCCGCTCCAGCGCCCCCACGTCAAGCGGACAATTGGGACAAAATTCCAAATTTAGTACCAGTTCACCAACAAGGTACCAATGGGAAACTCAGATATCGAACAGCACCGCCAGGGCCAGCGCGGTGATCCATAACAGCAGAGCCCGCGACAACAGCGCCTGCAGGCCTTCCAGCTGAGCACCGCAATATCGCTGCGCCTCACCGGTCTCCACGCCCGCACTGCACTGGCTGGCATCTATCCCCCCCAGCGCCCCCTCCAGGTACACTTCCAGGACCTGATCCGTGCTCCGCTCGCGGCAGGTCAGGCAGTTTTTCCAGGCGCGAAAACAACCGACAAAATTGCCGACAATAGCGAAGCTGAAGCCCATCACGCGCACCGGCACCCATTCCAGCAACCACAGCCAGCGCTGCACCAGCTCCGGATCGTCTTGCGACTCGTCCAACTCGGCGTACAGGGCGCTCAGGCGAAACAACAGGGCGCCCGGAATTCCCAGCAGGACGAACCAGAAGAGCACCGCGAACAGGCGCTCGAAGGCGGTATAGGCGGCACCGCGGAACACCTGTTCGTGCAACTGCTCCGGGGTGGCGCTCTCCTGTTCGCGCAGCTCTTTCAGCAGCGGCGCCGCCGCCTCCCGCGCCGCAGTCAAATCGCCCTGGTACCAGTTGCGCAGGTATGTGGACACGCATTCATTGAAGTTCCCGCGCCCCAGACAATAGAGCAGCAGCGGTACCCCGGCACACAAGATGCCAAGCCGGCCCAGGAGCGCCTCGGCCAGCACCATGATGACGGCACTGAGCAGCACCGGCGGCAGTACGGTGGCGCCCAGCAGCAGGCCGGGGTTGTCCCTCAGGGACCCCGGCAGCTTGCGGTGCCACCAGGCGAACCAGACATCCCGGTGAACCGGCGCGCCGGAACCCCATAGCTGGACCAGGCCGAGGGCCAGCAATACAGTCAGCAGAGCCATAGCAATTCCCACTTGGTAAACTCGTGCGGGAAGAATAACGCCGGAGCTGCAGCGGAAAAACCCTTGATGCTGCGATTCGGGGCAATTAGGCGGTATCCGACAACAGGGCGCTCAACTCTGTGTGGTAGCGACCCCAGTCGAACCCGGGACCAGGATCCAGCTTGCGGTCCGGGGCTATGTCCGAGTGGCCGGTGATGTTGTCGGCGGTAATGCCCGGGTAGGCGAGCATGATAGCGGCGGTCACCTCCGCCAATGCCTGGTACTGGGCGTCGGTGTAGCTGTCCGAATCCAGCCCTTCCAGTTCAATCCCGACGGAAAAGTCATTGCAGTCACTGCGACCGCAAAAGGACGACTGCCCGGCGTGCCAGGCGCGCTTGTCCAGCGGCACATACTGGGTGACCCGGCCGTGCCGGTCGATCAGCAAGTGTGCGGATACCCGCAGCCCGGCAATCCCCTCGAAATAGGGATCCGCGTCGACGTCCAGGGCACCGGAAAAAAAATCATCGATATGGGAGCCGCCGTATTGTCCCGGCGGCAGGCTGATACAGTGAATCACCAGCAGTTCGATGGGTGTGTCCGCGGGCCTTTGATCGCAGTGGGGGCTGGGCACTCTGCGGGCCCCCGCCAGCCATCCGGATTCCAACTGATACTTCACACCGATACCCCACTGTTGCCCGGCTGCCGCGCCAGGGTAATAAATTGGCTTTTTAACCAGTAGATGACGCCCCACCCAATGGCTTGTCGCCTCTGCCACCTACTAGCAGGTTGTTGAAAAAGGCATCCTGCCTGTTTCAAAACACGAAAAGCGAAAAATGTGATTTTCACTTTTCTCCCAAATTCAACGACTTAGGCGTCGTTGAATTTGCCGGAACATCCATATTCCGGTACCAGGCGTCGAAATTCTTCGAATTTCAACAGCCTGCTAAAGGATCGACTGGGGCAACGGTTCAATAATAGAAAAAGGGTGGGCGAGCGCCAAGCGCACTCCGCGGTGGGGGAAACGGTGTGCGCCTAACAGGCTGCTGAAAAAAGCTTTACCAGCCGCCTGCTGTCTCGAACAGGTATATACAGGGGGGAAATCAAGCGCGAAACCACTTGATTTGTCGTGGAGGCATTGCGCATGTGGGTGAGTAGACCGGCGGAGTCTCACCACCAGCCCCTCGCAGAACCGTACGTGACACTCTCGCGTCATACGGCTCCCATCATTCGGCCCCTTGCTCGTTCACTCCAGTGCACGAAGGCGTGCGAATGACGTTGCTTCAGTGTATCGAGATATCGCCACGCTCTGGTTTTATGGCCTGCGAAGTATTTAAACTTGCGCATCAACCATCGAACCAGGTAACTATCCAGATGCTCGCCAATACCCGACAGCTTCGAGCGATAGAACCGCCCGTAGTACTGCCACCAGCCCCGCAATACCGGGTTAAAAATGCGCGATAAATCCATCAGCGACTTGTCGTTTTTCAACTGCAAGTGCCAACTACGGATTTCCTGTCGCATGCCCTTCAAGGCTGCCGGACTCACCGCTGGTGAAAAGTTGACGTAAACGCGCCCGTATTTATCCACCGCTTTGCGAGGACGAAAGCTGTAACCCAGAAAGCTGAACTCAATGCTCTTGTGCTCCCGTTGTCGGTTGATATCTTTACAATACACAATGCTCGTTTTCTCTGGATGGATCTGCAAGCCGCAATCCACCAACCGTTGGCTGATTCGGGTAAGCACCCATTCAGCTTGCCGCTGACTTTTGCAGTGGATCACCCCATCATCGGCATAGCGACACAATCGCACGCTTCGACAATGCGTTTTGATCCAGCGATCCAGTGTGTAGTGCAGAAAGAGGTTGGCCAGTACCGGACTAATGACTCCCCCCTGGGGGGTACCTCGGTCGCGTTGCTGTTCCTCACCATCTGCACCCACCATCGGCGCTTTCAACCAGCGCTCGATGTAGAGCACCACCCACGGTATTTGACAGTGATGTCGCACCGCTCGCATCAGTAGGTCATGGTCGATGTTATCGAACAAACCTTTGATGTCGAGCTCAATCACCCAGTCGTACTCCCAACATCGCCGTCGCACCATAGCCAACGCATCGTGCGCTGAACGATTCGGGCGGTAGCCGTAGGAATTCTCGTGAAAGATCGGCTCGACCAGTGGCTCAAAGACCTTCTTGACGACCGTCTGCGCGATACGATCCGACACTGTCGGTATACCCAGGATTCGCTCGCCGCCGCTCTTCTTTGGGATCGCGACACCTTTGACCGCCGGTGGAAAGTAGCTTCCCGACGATAGGCGGTTCCAGATCCGGTAAAGGTTCGGCCCCAAGCGCTGCTCAAACTGTTGCAGCGACTGCCCATCGACACCCGCTGCCCCTCGATTAGCCTTTACGTCTTTGTACGCCTCCCAGACTAAAGATTTTGCAATCGCAAATGGCTTTGCCTCGCTCATTGGCTCGCACAGTTGGCCAGCAAACTCGGCTGAATGACGCCGCCCCTTCGCTCCACGGCCATTACAGCCCCTTCAACACTACTACGAGCGGCTCCGTCCCTTGATGGCACATCGGTACTATCGGCCTTGCCTTGTAAGCTTGCGCCTTTCCCTTGGCATTGCCATCGAAGGTTCCCGCAGTTCCACGAGAGAGCCCGAAACAGGATCACGCTGCCTCTATGCCGGACACCATGCGGCCCATCGGCAGGCTCTGTCCGCACTGATCCCGGAGCAACATCACTCCCCGGTTTTGATGTCATCTGAACTGTTTCGACAATTGAACGGCAGTTCACGGTTGTTCGTCTTCCTATTTCACACCTGACGCCTTTTGCGGCGCCTTTTCCTTATCGCTCACGACCACGGCTTTTGGCCGTCGCCGCATAAGGTGGTTTGTCACCAGCACCTGCATGCCGATGACGAGGGGCCACAATCCCTCATCTCTCCCGCAGCTTGCTGCGGCACACTGATATCCCCAGTCCAGATCTCGTTCGGGCGCGTGGGCTCAAAGACCTGCCCCAGAACATTGTCTGCCACCGGCAGCGAATGTGCTGAGTTGGTAGTTGCCTTAAACTTGCGTTTCTGACGGCACTGAAGTCCCATGTCTCGGCGCAGACGGTCAATCCGATCTCGACCTGTTACAAAGCCATCCGCTGCTAATTCCGGCTGTAGACGGCGCGCACCGTAAGTCTCTCGCGACTTGGTATGGGCTGCCCGAATGGCCACCTTCAACAGCTCATCCTCTTGTGCCCGTTGCGAGGGCGGGCGCCCGCGCCAGTCGTAAAAACCAGAGCGAGATACTCCCAGTACTCGACAGGTCACTGCCACCGGAAACTCCTTCCGGTGCTCATCTATCCATGCGCATTTGGCAGTGACTCCCGAGCAAAATACGCCGTGGCCTTTTTTAGTATGTCCCTTTCTTGACGAGCACTCATCAGCTCCTTCCGCAGCCGGGCGTTCTCAGACTCAAGCTCGGAAACAGAGCGTGCTCCCGGTGCTGGCTTCTCGCCCCCAGCCTTTGCAGCCACCACCCAGTTTGCCAGGGTGCCTTTGGAGATACCCAACCTCCGGGCCGCCTCCGCCTGCGTCAAGCCCTGCTCAAGGACCAGCTTTACGGCCTCTGAACGAAACTCTATTGAATAAGTCTTTCTCATAGTCATTACATACTCCCAATTGCCTATGGTAACAATCGGGACTGTCCGGAGAAATCAGGCTACCCCACACGTTTCCGCTGGACTATTACAAGTGGCATGCTTCTAAAGCATTAATCAATAATGATGGTTCAGAAGCGCAAAAGGCGCTTGATGCGGCCAAAGTTAAGAGATCTGGATTCCGCTTTCATCAAGATGTAGGCTTGGTGGGTAAAAAACATGAAAAAACAATCAAGCATCTGTGCAAGATCAGCACGTAACAAGGCCAGCCAGAGGGACAGCCAAACCGCTGCGCGCTTCATCTGCCCCTGCTGGCAACGTTCTAAGGCTTGAACATGTGGAAGCACATAATTGCATCTAGCATTCAGTCAGCATTTATTGGCGCCTTACTCTTAACATTAGTAAGCTTGCCATCGTATGGCGGTGCGGCGACGTTTTTTGGCCTTATTGCATTCCCAGTAGCGTTTGTAATCTGTTTAGTTTTTGCATATCCACTAATTCTTTTATGGCAAGCGTATGCTTGGTCAAATCGACTCAGCTTTGTAGTATATGCAGTGGCTGGTTTTGTTTTGGGTTTCTTTACGCCTGCAGTTGTTTTTGGTACTTCGGGAACAGAGTTTAGTACCGAGTCAACAGTATTTTTAGGCATCTATGGCGGACTTGGCCTTGTTTGTTCAATTTCAGCGTGGAGCTATGTGCGTAAAAATGTCGCTTTATAACAAGTTGCTCAAGTACACTCCGGCTGCAAAAAGCGCGTCCTCCGCGGGACAGCTTACACTGCGTTTCGGCTGCCCCTTAACTAGGCGTTATGAATTTCACCATGTGTTAAGAACAGGATGAATATATTCAAATGAGATTGTTATTTGTGGTTCTTGCAACATTATCACTAAACTCAAGTGCAGAAGAAATCAATGCGTTAGAACTTTTGCAATTGCTCATCCAAAACAAAGAAGTGATTATTGATAGCAGCGGCAAGCATGGCTATACAATTGAACCACTTAAGGTATCTGAAGTTGTAATTTTACAAGAGTTGGCAAGTAGCGAGCTTCCTGTGGCACCACTTAGAAATGTAATCTCATCACATTATATACAGCCAAGTGAGTTTACATTGGGTAATTGTGCAAGATATATTTTGACTTGGCACGAAAATGGACGATACCCACTTAATGTGTCTAAATAAATCAAACAAATTGCCGTAGTCGCTGCGCTCGGATCTCCGTTTCGCTGTCGCTACACTACGGCCACTAAGCAAGGCGTTAGCAGTCCGAGTTACCCATGAAATACCAGAGACTTTCCCTCAAAGAAGATTATGTTGAAATAGTGGCGCTGTTCGTCTATTTCATGTCATGGCTGGCCTTCCCATTGCTCAACACTTCATACGAATATTGGTATATTTCATTGCCGTTAGCTATTTGCTACGTTTGCTGTCACTACTATGAAAATACTTGCGGAGGCCATTGCTATCTCAGCGCTGATTCCACTGCTGCTCCAATAACTTTAATCTGTGCGGGCTTGTTGTTCGGCGCCCTATATATAAAGGGTCTTGAAAAAGGCGAAATAATAGTATTCTTATACGTTGCCATAGGCTTCATGGTGGCACATATACTTGCTATCGCATGTGCTGCTTTATTGTCAGTCTTTGATAAACGAGGGCAAGACAAATAGTACAAACCTAACAAGGAGGTGTTGGTCGCCACTACGTGGCTAGGACAGCTTGCAGCTGTGGCCTTTTGTGCATGGCTTCGCCATAATTGCACAATGTCCACAACTATAAGCAGCCTCAAACCGCAGCGTTAGTTACTCTTAACGGTTGGCATCTTGACCAGATATCGAGCCGAATTACGTCCTTAGAGTAATTCAGCGTACAAACCTTGCGATGACGCCTGCAGCGAAATTCGCTGTCAGCGGGGCCTGAATCCCAACTCCGCTTCAATCTGGGAGCGGGTCCAGAGACGCCAGTCTCCGCCGCTCGCATCCGCCCCCTGCGGCTTTGCCACTATCCCCCGGCGCAGGGATGGCCAGGCCAGTATCGCCGGCGGCGCAGACTCCGCATATTGATAGAAAGGCTCCGGCGGGGGGAGTTGCCGCTGGAGGCTGCGCAACAACGGCCGCCACCCCAGGGGCAATACCGCCTCCACCAGTTTCCAGGATGACACCGGCGCTTTTGCAGCCCGGTCTACAAGATCGCGGTAGCGGGCCGATGCCGCCTCTAGGGCGAGCTGGCCGCCCAGATGCAGGCAGCCCTCTCCCCTGCGCTCTGCACACAGCACGCAGATCCCTTCGGGCAGTTCCAGGTGGCGGGCGTCTTCGGCGTCCAGTTGCCAGCCGGGCGCCGCGGAACCGCAACCACAGTCGGGACACTCACCCGTTGCTGCCGCAGGCGGCGCTTGGAGCGGCCGGACCTTGTGCCCGGACTGCCAGAAACAGGCGCTCTCGGCGAAATAGCTGTCACCCTGGCTGCTGACATGGGTTGAAAAATCAAAAACGTCCGGATCGGCACCGCGCCCCCCAGCGGCCTCGAGACAGGCCCGGCAAAGTTTGAAGGGGCCGGCGCCGTGGGAACTGTCTATGGCGGCCAGGTCCGTGCCCACCCAGGCGCTGCGCCCGTCACTCCTGAGCGCGGCGCAGCAGGGGTGAAGGTGCACCAGGGAAAAAAATTCACGGCGCTTGTCTCTATCGGTGAGTTCCGGCCCATCGACGCCGAATACCATCACCGGGTGCCCCCTATAGCGCCAACCCGCAGGGTGCGGCTCCAGGTCGCCGATGCTCACCTCAATGCCGACCCGCAGCTCCTGCGCCAGGGCCACCTGACCGTCCTCCGGTATTGGTGTTTCGCCGGCTACACCGGCTCCATCAGTGCCTTCCGGCGACCCCGTCCCGTCGCTATTCGCAATTGCCGCCGTCTCTCCGGACGATTTTGCCGCGGCCGGGCCGCGCAATTTTGCCAGAGCCTGTTTCCACAGTGCCACTACAAGGCCTCCTCTAGTATTCGGTGGATCTGCGCCTCCGAGTTGGTGATCACCCGAAACGCCACCCGCTTGGATTTTTCGGGGTCCTCAGTACCGTCAGCGCGCAGGACGGGACGGGCGGATGAATAACCCACCGCCGCCACCAGCGCCAGCATGCCGGGAACCTCCTCTCTCGGCATCTGCCCCTGTACAAAGCGCAAAACCTCCCGCGAACGATTCTGTGAAAGGCGCAAGTTGTTAAAGTAATTCTCCCTGGGCCCGCTGCCACCGGCCCACTCCGAGCTGGTATGTCCCTCTATGTGAATCGCCAGAATAGAACCCAGGTAGGGCTTCAGCACAGCGATATAGCGCGGGAAGAAGTCCTCCATAATTTGCCGTGCCTGCAGATTCATCTCTGCCTTGCCGGTTTGAAACATCGCATCGGAATTATTGAATGCGATGGTCAGCCGGTCCTTGTCAAGGGTCGCCCCCCAAAGCGGCAGATCCGGACCAAACTCTCTCTCCAACGACTGGTAAATCGCCAACTGGTTATCGCGAAAAGACTGCGCCAGCGCCCGTATCTTTTCCCGCTCCTCCATGACAGAGCGCATCATCACTATGGCGATGCATAGGAATACCATCATCAGCCCGGCCATCAGGTCCGAGACACTGAGCCACTCGCCATCCTCCGAGGCTCTCCGCCGCCGGGAGAGACTAGTCGGCATATTCCGGCTCCCGGGCTTTCAGGCGCTGCATCTGCGCCACCAGCTGCCGGTAGTCCCGGGTAAAGCTACCGCTGAGGGTCGCCAGAGCCTCCCCCATGGCGGACAACACCTGATCTACCTGATGAGCCATCACCCGATCCATCTGCTCATACTGCCGGCGGATGGAAATATCGGCCTCGCGCAGTTCTTTGCGAATCACCTCCGTCAGTGCCTGTGACATTTCGCGATGATTGGTTGCCATCACCTGCGCCAGTTCACGCATGGAGTCGCGGTGCACCTGCACCGAATCACCTATCAGGTTGTGCAGCATTTCTGGATTCAGCGCCTGCAGATCGCCAAGCGTGACTGAAAGCTGTCGGAATTGCTCGGTTAGAGCGCGGGAGTGTTCGCCCAACAAGCCGTTAATGGCCGCGAGGTTATCGTCGACACTCCCCTGTGCCGACACCAGGCCCCGCGACAACAATTCAAGATTTTGCGGCAACTGCGGCAACAATTCCGCCAGCTGCCCTACCGCTTCACTCTGCCCGCGCAACAGGCGCTCCAGCTGTTCTGTCTGCTGCGCCTGCCTGGCCAACAGCTGATCAAGCCCACGGTAGACCTGCGGTAACTGTGCAACCCTGTCGAACATCTGCGCCAGTGTATCCTGCTGTTCGGTGAGCGCGCGCTGGCTTCTGTCACAGCTCTGGCTCCAGGATTCCACCCGTTCGGCGTGTGCCTTATACTCCGATGCCACCGAATTCAAGGCTGGCCGCAGCCCTTCCAGCTGTGCACAAAAGTCCCGCAGGTTGTCACCGAACTGGGCCTGAAGCCGCAAGTTGAACCCATCGACCACACGCTCAAGACTGGATACCATCTCCTCACCGGCGCTCCTGGAAAAGCTTGCGAGACTTTCCTGCAGGGTGATCAGGTTCCGGTTCAGATCGTCAATTGTGGCCGTTTCATGTGCCGGATCGGAAGGCAGGCGCAGCATTGTGGTAAAGGCCCGCAGTAGCAGGGAGAGCGCCAACCCGACAACGCTGGTGATAAATGCCGTTTTCAGCCCCGCCATCAGGTCGGCGATACTGCGGTCTATGTCGTCGAGAGAAAATCCGTACAGGCCAATAATGATGCCGACAAAGGTACCCAGGATACCCAGGGAAGTCAGAAAGCCTGCAGCCTGTTCCAGGAAGCTGCGTCCGACACCGACAAAACGAAATATCACCGCCAGTGCAAAGATAGCCAACATGACTACCAGGAACGCATCGGTAACCATAGCGGGTGACAGTGACAAAAATATCTGGTTAAGCAACCCTGACATCGTTTAAGCCTCAGAAAATTTTCGCAGAGCCAGCTCGTGGTAAAAAACACCACCCGGCAGCTTTCCATGCCCCTGACCAGTCAGTTGCATACGGGGCAGAGCCCTGATCAGCTCAGTGAGGTTATTGTAAAAATTGTCTTCTCCCGACAGGGGGAACTCTTTCACCTGAACGCGGTTATTGGCCTGTATCTCAAATGTGGCCGGGCGCTTAGGCAACCTTTCCCGCTTGCAGAATATCAGATGCAAATGCCCGCTTGGTTTTAGTTTGGAAATCAGCAGCCGGCACAGAACCAATGCCTCCTGAGGGCGGTAAAAGCTGAGGAGGTCCCAGCTGAGAATCGCATCGCACAGGCCCAGCTGGGAAAACTTGCTGAAGGCATCCCCTATGGCTTTCTCCCCATCCTTTCCCCGCTTCTTGTGCCATTGAATAACCGCGTGAAGATCCAGGACAAACAGCTCACCCGCCTGCTTTTCCAGCGCACCAATGTTCCTTCCTGTTCTGGAACCACAGTCGATGACTTTGCTCACCGGAGACTTCCGCACCTGGGCCATCGCCGAGTCCAGGCCTTTTAGGGTCAAGGCCGCAGCAGATGCCTCCTCCGGGAAATGGGTTGCCACACCGGAAGCACCGCCTGGACGCACCTTGCCCAGCGAGTTCCCGCTTTCATATTCAAAGAAATACTCGATCATATCCTTGCGCATTCCCTGGCGCTGCACCAGGGAATTACTGAGACTGAAGCGGCCAAGGCTCTCCATCAAAGTCACGGTGGCATGTTTTTGATACACCACCTTTGGGTAGCCTGGGTCATCGGCCGTCTCGTAGGTGAAATCCCGCAACAGGCGGAACCTTGCCGGGCGCGCCGGCGCATTGGCACCGGTATACATCATGGCGTGCAGCAAGGTTCCCCGCTTGAGATTTGGCGCCAACAATTCCAGCAGGTAAGCAATCAACTCCTTATTGAGAAAATTAAGTAAATCCCAACAGAGTATTACATCTAGTTTTATTTTTTCCGGCTTTGGCACCAGGTGCCCGGCGAGCGCTTTTTTAAGGTCGGGCGCCTGTTGGTTGTCGGCAAAAAATTCGATCAGGTCTTCTATATAACAGGGGCAGTTCCTTTGCAGAAAAGCCTGGGTCGTTCCCACGGACAGCGGCCCCAAGTCCAGAATACGGTACCCCGGCTGAATGATTTCCTGACTCAGCGCCGCCAAGCCGAACGAGTGATGCTGCATACATCCCGACTCCAAACCCCACAGCAACTTCCCGGCGGAGCGGCTTGTTCATCACAACCACTCGCCGAAATTAATCCACCAAGGAAAGTCGCGATCAGGTATTTTCAGCCTCGAAGGCGTTGTCGGTATAGTCGCTTGCGGCGGCAGAAGAGAACATTCCATTAGTGGATTTTTCTTCACTTGCAGCATCACGGGGAGGCAGGCTTGGATGAACCAGTTTTTCCTTGAACTCAGTTACGCGCTCTTTCATCTCCGCATCCGTATCTACCATGTCCATGGAGCCCCGGAACTTACCGCCGTCGTCCAGCTGAATACGGGGTGCGGTCAAATTGCCCTTCACTACCGCTGTATTGCGGATTTCAATCAACTCTTCCGCCAGTGCGTCACCGGTGAGGGCGCCTTCCACAGTGATGTTTTTTGCGTGAATGTTTGCATTGAGTTCACCACCGGCGCCTATGGAAAGGTTGTGGCCTTCCATGATTACAGTACCCTCGATAGTACCTTCAATATGCAGGCTCTCGTTACCAATCAGCTCACCGCGGAATTTGATGTTTTTTCCGATCACGGACTTGTCCTGGTCATCGCTGGTACGTGAATCCTGCTTGGCCGAGTCTTTTTGGTCCATAAAACCATCGAGAAAGCTGCTGGAATTCTCATCCCCGTATGGTGCCTGCTCTTCATTTGCCATGTTGTACTCCTTATTAGTATTGGGGGTAGCCGGTCGAATGCCCCATTTGCGATACCAAGGGCAGATCTAGCTTCACCGTCTGTGCGGCGATAAAGCCTATGAATAATAAAGGTGAGCGAAACAGTCCGCATGTCGCAAAAGTCTTTTTTTCACCTGGGCGGGGACTTTTTTGACGACCATGTGACTCACCTCACACTTTGAAGGGAACCTCGCGGTAAGAGGGGAATTCTTATTTGCCTTCGCACTCCTCAAACCGCCGGTCTAACGATCAGAACGCTCAGCTTTCAACCAGCGGCCAAGGGCCGCCAGAAAGCCCCGGCGCCCCTGTGGCAGCACATAGGCGTCACAGTGCACCTGCAAAATTCATCGACAGGAAGGCACAACGCTGGCCAAAGGCATCTAAGGAAAGAAGTTTGATAGAGACCACTACACTCACAGTGCCTATAGGAGCAGGTAATCGCACTCGGTGCAGCTCAGGGCGCCCGGTATTTCGAGGCGCCCTGCCCCTGGAATCAGGATCGCTTTCGCCTGGTCGGTTTGGGTTGGGCTGGTGTGTGGGAGGAAGGGAATATGGCTTGGTCGTCCGCCAGCGCCCAGGCTTGCTCCTGCAGCTCAAATAAGCGTTTGAGCCAAAGGGGACGGCCGCTCTCGCATGGCTCAATTTCCAAATCCACAATATCGTCGTGGATGGCTACGGGTGTGATGATATAAAAACTTTGCAGTCGTAGTGATTTAGACAATCGACAGGGAAAGACAGGCATTTTTATAGGCTCCTTGAATCGCCTGTGACGGAGAGCCGCTGACAGCGGGATTGGCTTTGTGCCGTCTCTCTCACCGCAGGCGCGGTCCTTGGGGAAAAGAAACGATAAATCCGGGGAGAGGTTGCGTGGCCAGGGCGGTGCGCGGCTGAAGTAAAGCACCACACCAATGGTCGCGCTGCGCCACAGGACACCCCGGCGCCAGGGGCGGGGGTGGCCAGTAGGGCCCGGCTTCAGGGGGAACCTTATTGAAGACGAGCGAATGTGTGGCGTATCATCCAAGACAGCCTCGCTAGATAGTACGTTATCTTTCGGGGTTAGCCATCTCTCGGTGTTGGTAGCACCGGGAGGTGGCGCCTATGCCTTACTCACGCGGTCATGGTGTGGTCCTTCCCTATTTGATTGTTGGTTTGTTATCGACTGGCTGTGGTTATGAATTTCCCGCGGGCGCCACTGTTACGGGGCGCTCGCGGGTTGAACGACAGTGACTGCGGTATTCTTGAGCTGTTTTTATCTGTTTTTTAGCCGTTTTTTTGGCTGTTTTTTTTTACTTTTTTTCTTTAGCCTGCACCGGGTTAACGACTGGGCGCTATGGCATCAGACCAACGGTATTCGCTTTTTGCAAAGAATTCAAACAAGCGGAAGCTTTAAGCGACAATGAATGTATTTTCCCTTTGGAAAAAGAACTCGAAGGGAAATGACCCCAGTCAAGCAGCTGTAAAGCTGCAATAAAAAAGGGCCACCCTGTTGGATGACCCTTTCTGTTTAGAAGCCTGACGATGACCTACTCTCACATGGGGAGACCCCACACTACCATCGGCGATGTTGCGTTTCACTGCTGAGTTCGGCAAGGGATCAGGTGGTTCCACAACTCTATGGTCGTCAGGCAAACTGGCTTGGGTTGGCTCGGTCTTATGAGTGAGGCCGCTCTTGAACAGCTACTCCGCCCGCCCTGTTATCGCTGTTTGCCTCGGTCAGTATGACCGGCGATAACCCCAAATAAGTCGGTAAAACACTCTGTAGTAATACACCGCAAGCGTCGTGTGCCTCTACACCACAATCCACTCACTCAATCGTCAGTAACCATCTCTGTTGTATGGTCAAGCCTCACGGGCAATTAGTACTGGTTAGCTCAACGCTTCACAGCGCTTCCACACCCAGCCTATCAACCTGGTAGTCTTCCAGGGCCCTTCAGGGGACTCGAGGTCCCAGGGAGATCTCATCTTGAAGGAGGCTTCCCGCTTAGATGCTTTCAGCGGTTATCCCGTCCGAACATAGCTACCCGGCAATGCCACTGGCGTGACAACCGGAACACCAGAGGTTCGTTCACTCCGGTCCTCTCGTACTAGGAGCAACTCTTCTCAAATCTCCAACGCCCACGGCAGATAGGGACCGAACTGTCTCACGACGTTCTAAACCCAGCTCGCGTACCACTTTAAATGGCGAACAGCCATACCCTTGGGACCGGCTTCAGCCCCAGGATGTGATGAGCCGACATCGAGGTGCCAAACACCGCCGTCGATGTGAACTCTTGGGCGGTATCAGCCTGTTATCCCCGGAGTACCTTTTATCCGTTGAGCGACGACCCTTCCATACAGAATCGCCGGATCACTATGACCTACTTTCGTACCTGCTCGACATGTCTGTCTCGCAGTCAAGCGCACTTATACCATTATGCTCATTGCATGATTTCCGACCATGCTGAGTGCACCTTCGTACTCCTCCGTTACTCTTTGGGAGGAGACCGCCCCAGTCAAACTACCCACCATACACTGTCTCCGATCCGGATTACGGACCTGGGTTAGAACCTCAAACATGCCAGGGTGGTATTTCAAGGATGGCTCCACGATAACTGGCGTTACCGCTTCAAAGCCTCCCACCTATCCTACACAAGCAGGCTCAAAGTTCAGTGCAAAGCTGTAGTAAAGGTTCACGGGGTCTTTCCGTCTAGCCGCGGGTACACTGCATCTTAACAGCGATTTCAATTTCACTGAGTCTCTGGTGGAGACAGCGTGGCCATCGTTACGCCATTCGTGCAGGTCGGAACTTACCCGACAAGGAATTTCGCTACCTTAGGACCGTTATAGTTACGGCCGCCGTTTACCGGGGCTTCGATCAAGAGCTTCGCCGAAGCTAACCCCATCAATTAACCTTCCGGCACCGGGCAGGCGTCACACCCTATACGTCCTCTTACGAGTTTGCAGAGTGCTATGTTTTTAATAAACAGTCGCAGCCACCTGGTCACTTCGGCCACCAACAGCTTACGGAGCAAGTCCGATCACCGTCAGCGGCGTACCTTCTCCCGAAGTTACGGTACCATTTTGCCTAGTTCCTTCACCAGAGTTCTCTCAAGCGCCTTGGTATTCTCTACCTGACCACCTGTGTCGGTTTCGAGTACGGTTCTCTATTGCCTGAAGCTTAGAAGTTTTTCCTGGAAGCAGGGCATCAACCACTTCGTCTCATAATGAGACTCGTCATCAGTTCTCAGCCTTCTCATTTAAGAGTATGACCCGGATTTGCCTAAGTCATAAGCCTACAACCTTAAACATGGACAACCAATCGCCATGCTGGCCTAGCCTTCTCCGTCACTCCATCGCAGCAATAGCGAGTACAGGAATTTTAACCTGTTTCCCATCGACTACGGCTTTCGCCCTCGCCTTAGGGGCCGACTAACCCTGTCCCGATTAGCGTTGGACAGGAAACCTTGGTCTTCCGGCGGGGAGGTTTTTCACCTCCCTTATCGTTACTCATGTCAGCATTCGCACTTGTGATACCTCCAGCCAACCTCCCGGTCAACCTTCAGCGGCTTACACAACGCTCCTCTACCATGCCCGAAGGCATCCGCAGCTTCGGTTACCAGTTTAGCCCCGGTATATCTTCCGCGCGGGCCGACTCGACTAGTGAGCTATTACGCTTTCTTTAAAGGATGGCTGCTTCTAAGCCAACCTCCTAGCTGTCTGGGCCTTCCCACATCGTTTCCCACTTAACTGGTATTTGGGACCTTAGCTGGCGGTCTGGGTTGTTTCCCTTTCCACGACGGACGTTAGCACCCGCCGTGTGTCTCCCGCGATTGCACTCCACGGTATTCGGAGTTTGCATGGGGTTGGTAAGTCGGGATGACCCCCTAGCCCAAACAGTGCTCTACCCCCGTGGGTGAGACGCGAGGCGCTACCTAAATAGCTTTCGAGGAGAACCAGCTATCTCCCGGCTTGATTAGCCTTTCACTCCGATCCACAGGTCATCCCCTAATTTTTCAACATTAGTGGGTTCGGTCCTCCAGTTGATGTTACTCAACCTTCAACCTGCCCATGGATAGATCGCCGGGTTTCGGGTCTATTGCCTGCAACTAAACGCCCTATTAAGACTCGATTTCTCTACGGCTCCCCTAAACGGTTAACCTTGCTACAGACAATAAGTCGCTGACCCATTATACAAAAGGTACGCAGTCACCCCGTAG
>NZ_JBFLAB010000012.1:42500-92021 GCF_040742695.1 Microbulbifer discodermiae
AGTGTAGGAGCAGGCGTCATAGCCGCGCTTCTTCAGCGCCATACTCAGGAGCGCGATGGTGACCTGCTCGCCGGTGGAGACGAGCACATCCAGCTCTCTGGGATCGGGTTTTTCCTGGATCTGACTGGCGAGATCAATCAGCCGGTTGGTCTCCCCACTCATGGCGGAGAGCACAATGACCATCTCGTGGCCCTGAGCGCGAAATGCGGCAACCTTGTCGGCGACCACTTCGATACGCTCGATAGAACCCACCGAGGTACCGCCGTATTTCTGCACGAACAAGCTCATAGATTTCTGTGTATCCCGTTACGCCCGCCTGCTGATGCGCGGGTCAAATCTCACCCAAGCCGCGCACTAAATCACTATTGCCGCCCCAAATCAACTCAAAAATTGCTGACCACAGGGGTTTTTTCCATTTTACTTGCGCAGGTGATCCCCTACCCAGGCCGGAAGCCCGGACAACATCCCCGCCAGCGCCGCCACGTCGGTACCGCCGCCCTGCGCCATATCCGCGCGACCGCCGCCCTTGCCACCCAGCTGTGCGGCGGCATAACGCATAAGCTCGCCGGCGGCGATACGATCTGTAAGGTCTTTGGTGACCGCAGCCACCAGCGCCACTTTATGCTCACCCGGTGCGGCCAGCAGCACCACGCCGCTGCCCAGCTTGTTCTTCATCTGATCGGCGATATCCCGCAGGGATTTGGAGTCGGCACCGTCAATAGCGGCGGCCAGCAGCTTGATACCGGCCACCTCCACTACCTGACTGGACAGGTCGGCACCGGCACCACCGGCCAAACTGGTCTTGAGGCGGGACATCTCTTTTTCCAGTTTGCGGTTGTTCGCCAACAGCTGCTCGACTTTCTCCACCAGGGTGTCGGGGTGGGCCTTGAGCAGCGCGGAGATATGTTCGAGGCGCTGCTGTGCCTGGTCGAAGAGGGAAAGTGCGTGGGCACCGGTGAGGGCTTCGATACGCCGCTGCCCCGAGGCGATACCACTCTCACTGACGATTCGCAGCAGACCTATATCACCGGTGCGCCGCACATGGGTACCTCCGCACAGCTCGACGGAAAACGGGGCCCCGTCCTCACGCTGCCCCATGGACAATACCCGAACCCGATCGCCGTACTTTTCGCCAAACAGGGCCATGGCACCCATGGCGCGGGCGGTTTCGATATCCGTTTCCTCCGTGCACACCGGTACATTAGCGCGAATCTGCGTATTTACCAGAGCCTCTATAGCGTGCAGCTGCTTGGTGGTGACCGCCTCCGGGTGCGAAAAGTCGAAGCGTAACCGCTCCGAGTCCACCAGAGACCCCTTTTGGGTCACATGTTCGCCCAGCACTTTGCGCAGCGCCGCGTGCAGCAGATGGGTCGCGGAGTGGTTCAATGCGGTGGCCTGACGCACTTCGGCCGCCACCTGGGCACCGACCCGGTCACCAGTCTGAATCGCCCCCTGCAGTACCTTACCGGTATGCAGGTGGTGGCCACCCTGAAGGGTACAGTCACGCACTTCAAAGCGCCCGGTGGCCGAACTCAGGTAACCGCTGTCGCCTACCTGGCCGCCGGATTCGGCATAAAAAGGAGTGCGATCCAGAATGACAGCGCCCTCTTCGCCCTCCGACAACCGCTCTACCCGCTCGCCGTCTTTGACAATGGCGACCACCCTGCCCTCTGCCTGGGTGGCGTCATAGCCGAGAAATTCAGTGCTGCCCTCCAGGTCCAGCACTTCGGTATAGTCCTGCTTGAACTTGCCGGCCGCACGGGCGCGCTGACGCTGGGCTTCCATGGCGGCTTCGTAGCCGTCCATATCCAGGGACAGACCCCGCTCGCGGGCAATATCCTGGGTCAGGTCGGTGGGGAAACCATAGGTGTCATGCAGGGTGAATACCAGGGCGCCGGGTATCTCGCTGCCTTCGAGGGAGCCCAGGGCGTCCTCCAGCAGGGCCAACCCCTTATCCAGTGTCTTGGCGAACTGCTCTTCCTCTTTGCGCAACGCCCGCTCGATAAACTGCTGCTTCTCGCGCAGCTCCGGGTAGGCGTCACCCATCTGCTCAGCCAGGGCATCCACCAGCCGGTAAAAAAAGATGTCCTTGTGGCCCAGCTTGTGGCCGTGGCGCACGGCGCGGCGGATGATACGGCGCAGCACAAAGCCGCGGCCTTCGTTGGAGGGCATTACGCCATCGGCGATCAGGAAGGCGCAGGAGCGGATGTGATCGGCGATCACCCGCAGAGACTTCTCCTGCAGATCGTCGCAGCCGACTATCCGGCCGGCGGCGCGCAGCAGTGCCTGAAACAGGTCTATGTCGTAGTTGGAGTGCACCCCCTGCATCACGGCCGCGATACGCTCCAGCCCCATGCCGGTATCCACGGAGGGCCTGGGCAGTGGGTGCAACTCGCCATCGGCGGTGCGCTCGTACTGCATGAAGACCAGATTCCAGATCTCGATATAACGGTCGAGATCGTCGTCGTCGGAACCGGGCGGACCGCCGGGCACTGACTCACCATGGTCGTAAAAGATTTCGGAGCTGGGGCCGCAGGGACCTGTGTCACCCATCTGCCAGAAGTTGTCCTCGTCGAGCCGCGAAAAGCGCTCAGGACTGACTCCCACTTCCTTCAGCCAGATGTCCGCAGCCTCATCATCACTGATATGCACGGTCACCCAAAGGCGCTCTTGGGGCAGGTTCAGGACCTTGGTGAGGAAGTCCCAGGCAAAACGAATCGCATCGCGCTTGAAGTAGTCACCAAAGCTGAAATTGCCCAGCATCTCAAAGAAAGTATGGTGGCGGGCCGTGTATCCCACATTCTCCAGGTCATTGTGCTTGCCCCCGGCGCGCACGCAGCGCTGGGAGGTGGCCGCGCGGCTGTAGGGGCGCGCCTCCTGACCCAGAAAGGTGTCCTTGAACTGCACCATACCCGCATTGGTGAACAGCAGGGTCGGATCATTGGCGGGAATCAGGGAGCTGGAAGGCACCAAGGTATGGCCCTGTTCGGCAAAGTAATTCAGAAAGGCGTCGCGAATCTGTGCGCTTTTCATCCGGCATATTTCCAGTTGGTTAGTCAAAATTCGATTGTTCGGTGAGGCGGACACAAAGGCGGTTCAGGGCGCTCGCGCCAGATCCCGCTCGCACATTTCGCGCTGTGCCAACAGGTGGAGATGCAGGTGAAAGACCGTCTGCCCGGCACTGCGGCCGTTATTCACGATCAGGCGGAATCCGTCCAGTTCAAACCGGCGACCCAACTCACCCGCGACCCACATCAGGTGCCCCAGCAGCGGCCGGTCGGCCAGATCCGCTTCGGACAGATTGACCAGGGGTTTTCGCGGAATGATGAGCAGGTGGGTGGGCGCCTGCGGCGCCCTGTCGCGGATGACGATACAAAGGTCGTCCTCGTAGACCCTTTCCGCCGGCACATCACCGGCGATGATACTGCTGAATACACTGGGGGCGGACATGGCAGCTACTTCTTCTTGTCCAGTTTTTCCTCGGCGCTCAGCTGACGCGCCTCAGATTCCAGCATAACGGGAATGCCATCGCGAATCGGATAGGCCAGACCGCTGGCCGTGCAAATCAACTCCTGGGCATCCTCGCGATACTCCAGCGGTGCCTTGCTGACGGGACAGACCAGCAAGCTCAGTAATTTCTTATCCATGCCTCACCCAAACATCGCCTGCCGGCGGCCAAAATGACCGCGTATACTACTACGACTGCGGTGTTTTTTCACTGGCTGCGGGGCCCCGCAGGGCCCGATTCACACACTGGCCAGGGCCTCCGCCTGGGGTTGCAGGGCGGCGAGGTGCTGTCGCAGCAACTCGACGGCATCCGGCTCGCCGCAGGCCTCGTTAAATAACTCATGGTAGGCGCCCGGGAAGACATGGCACCACTTTTGCGCACTGCCGATACGCTCGAATAGGCCCTGGGTAAAGAGCGAGTCCACCAACCGGTCCGACATGGGCAACAGCAACAGACAGGGCACACGAATCTGCCCCAGGCGGGCAATCACAAGATCCCGCTGACGCAGAAAATCTGTGAACCAGCGCAGAGATACCCGGTTGTGTACCAGCTCGTCCTTTCGATAGGCCTCAGCCACCGCCTCGTCCCTGCTGAGCCAACGCGGGTCCACCCGGTTCGGCAGAGTCAACCGGGGCAGCGGTCGCGCCAGCACACTGATCAGGGCCCGCACCAGGTTTCCGGGCTCCTGCAGCCCCCTGAAGGCGGGCGCAGACAGTATCAGACTGTCCACGGATTTGAAGCGCTGGACACAGTCGCAGGCGATGACTCCACCCATGCTGTGGCCCAACAGGTGAATCGGCGTAGCGGGGTTGTCGCGCCTGGCCAGCAGCACAAACTCCTGCAGCTGATCGCCGTAGTGGGCGAACTCATCCACATGTCCGCGCTTGCCGGAGGACTGCCCGTGACCGTAGTGATCCAGGGCATACACACTGTAGCCCGCCCGGTTGAGATCCAGCGCCAGGCGCCGGTAGCGGCCGCTGTGCTCCCCCAGGCCATGGGCAATGACGACAACACCATGGGCGCCCTCCACCCACCAGCGGCGATAGTGAAGCCGCTCGTCTCCACACAGAAATAGCATGTAACACCCCATCTGCCTGTCATTATTGTTAGGGTTCAGGGAACCTCTGATTCATTCGGCACAACCCCAGATATTGCCCCGCTTTAACCAAAGGTCCTCAAATTACGATAGCGGTTTACGCCTGTTCCAGAGTTTGTTGGTACTCCCCCAACACAGCCAGGTGGTTGAGGCGCGCCCGCTTTAGCAGGGCTCTTTGCGCCGCGGCTGCGTGCTGGCGTTTTCCTCCCCAGGCCTTGAGGGCGGGCTCCTGTAGCGCCCGGCCGTAGGAAAAGCTCAACTGCCAGGGTGCCTGCCGCAAACTGTTGAGTGCATTCAGATTGGCCGTCGCCTCCTCCGGCCCCTGGCCCCCGGAAAGAAAATTGATGCTGGGCACCGCCGCGGGCACCGTTCGGCGCAAGCTGCGCAGCGTGTACTCGGCCACCTGCTGCGGCGGTGCACGGGGGCTGTCCCCACCAGGTGTCACCATGCTCGGTTTGAGCAACAGCAACTCCAGTACAACGCCGTGACGACCCAACGCAGCAAAAACCTCGCGCCAGACCGCTTCGTTCACTTCGGCGCTGCGCTCTATGCTGTGGTCCCCGTCCATCAGTACCTCCGGTTCCACTATGGGCACCACGCCACAGGCCTGACACACGGCGGCGTAGCGGGCCAGCATTTCCGCGTTGGCGGTGAGCCCCAGCCGCGTGGGGTTGCAGGGGCCAATAGGGTAGACTTCGCGCCATTTGGCGAATCGCGCCCCCTGCTCCTTGTAGCCGGCCAAACGCTCCGCCAAGCCGTCCAGCCCGTAGGTGATCATGTCCCCCAGGGCGCCGGGCAATGGCCCCTTGCCCTTATCCACCTTGATACCGGGGACTATGCCCCGAACGGCAGCCAGCTGCGGCAGCGGGACACCAGCGTCGTCCCTCTGGCCGAGGGTCTCCTCGAACAGGATGACGCCGCTGACGTAATTTTCCAGCCCCTCGGTGGACAACAGCAGGGAGCGGTAGAAGCGCCGCAGTTCCTCCGTCGACTCGACGCCGATGGAATCAAACCGCTTCGCAATGGTGCCACTGCTCTCATCCGCGGCCAGCACCCCCCGGCTACCATCCACGAGGTCCGCGACTGTCTCCTGCAATTCAGTCCCTGTACTCACCTGACCACCTCCATTAAATATGACTGGATAATCGGTGTTCCCTTCAAAAATTTCGGCAGGCGGCGACCGCTCTGCGCCAGCCACCCATCAGCTCGTCCCGCTGCGCTGACGACATCCCCGGTTCAAAATCCCGCTCAATCTCCAGTGGTCCCTGCGGCAGGGCACCCGCCGGCCATATGCCGGCGCCGATGCCCGCCAGCAGGGCGGCGCCCACAGCGGTGGTTTCTATCTGCTGCGGCCGTGCCACTCGCACCCGGGAGATGTCAGCCTGGAACTGCATCAGGAAATTGTTGGCACTGGCGCCACCGTCGACCCGTAGACAACTGATTTTCACCCCCAGGGCGTCAGCCATCAACTGTGCCAGTTCGTCGCTCTGGTAGGCGATGGACTCCAGTGTGGCGCGCACCAGTTCGGCCCTGCCGGAACCGCGGCTGAGGCCACAGATCATGCCCCGGGCGGACGGGTCCCAGTGGGGGGCGCCCAGCCCGCTGAATGCCGGCACCAGATAAACGCCCTTGGTATCGGCAACCCCTTCCGCAATGGCCTCGGTATCCGCCGCCTGCTGAATCAGGCCCAACCCATCCCGCAACCACTGCACCGCGGACCCAGCATTGAACACTGCGCCTTCCAGAGCATAGGCGGGGGCGCCGGCAGGGTCGCAGGCAATGGTAGTCAGGAGCCCGCGCGGCGCCCGGGGCCTTTCCGCACCCCCGTAGGCGAGCATAAAACAGCCGGTGCCGTAGGTATTCTTGATACTGCCGGGCGAAGTACAGCCCTGGCCGAAGAGCGCCGCCTGCTGGTCGCCGGCAACGCCGCAGATGGGGATCTCCGCACCGAAAAAAACTTCCGCCTCCGTGTGTCCAAACAGTCCTGCCGAGGGCCGGATTTCCGGCAATATGGCGTCGGGACAGCCGAACAGCGCCAGCAAATCCGTATCCCAGCCACGGGCTTCGATATCGTACAGGAGGGTGCGGCTGGCGTTGGTGTGATCGGTGACATGGGCCCGGCCTCCGCTCAGCTTCCAAATCAGCCAGCTGTCGATGGTGCCAAAGCACAGCTCTCCGGCTTCGGCCCGCGCGAGCAGTTCCGGTTGAGCGCGAAAAATCCACTGCAATTTGCTGGCAGAGAAATAAGCGTCGAGCAACAGTCCGGTTTTTTGCCGCAGGTAATCCGACTTGCCCGCCCGCTGCAACTCTGTGCAGATTTCCGCTGAGCGGCGGCACTGCCAGACGATCGCCGGGCAAACCGCCCGGCCGGACTGGCGGTCCCAGAGGACCGTGGTCTCGCGCTGGTTGGTGATGCCGATGGCGGAAACCCCGGTGGCGCCGGCGCCGGCGCACTCCAGTGCTTCAGTGCAGACACGCAGGACCAGGTTCCAGATTTCGCTGGCGTCGTGCTCAACCCAGCCGGGGCGCGGATAGTGTTGGGGGAGCTCGGCATAGGCGCGGCCCAATAGCCCGCCCCGGGTATCGAAGACAAAGGCGGTGGTTCCGGTGGTGCCCTGATCTATGGAGAGAATCACGGCGACTCCTTACTCTTATCTTTGTATCCGGAGTATACCGCCTCGGCGCTAAACTTCCGCCGCCAACGCCCATTGAATGGCGTCGCCCGGAAAACCCCGGTAAGCGAGATAGCGCTGCCGGCGCGAGCACTCTTTCAGCTGCCGCTCCCGGGGTAGAGCGGGGCTGACCGGAACGGGAAATTTGCGCTGTAGAACCTCCACCGCCCGGGCATACCAGTCCACCTCCAGCTGCTCCAGCGCTGTGGCGATGCAATCATCCGCTACGCCCCGCTGCTGCAGTTCGCGGCGAATACGCAGCGGTCCCTGGCCGCGCTGAAGGCGGGAGCGGGCCAGCACCTGGGCAAAGCGCTGGTCGGATTGATAATTGAGTTCTTCGAGCCGCTGAAACAGTAGCTCGAAGTCGGCGACGGGAAAACGATTGGCGAGCTTCTGGCAAAGTTCCTGGCGGGAATGCTCCCGGCGCGACAACAGCTCCAGCGCCGCCTGGAACAGGGCCCGCTCCGGGGAGCTAAGGGAAGACACCTGTTAAAACACTTGTTGCGAGATCTTAACCTTCCGGAGCCTCTACGGCATCCTCGACCGCGGGCACCTGGTCGCCCAGCAATTGCAAACGCAACTGGCCCTCGATCTCATCGCGGAGACTCTGGTTTTCCCGCAGGAATTTGACCGCATTGGCCTTGCCCTGGCCTATCTTGTCCCCTTTATAGCTGTACCAGGCACCGGCCTTGTCCACCAGACCCAGCTTGACCCCGTAGTCGACGATCTCGCCCAGCAGGTTGATGCCCTCTCCATACATGATCTGGAATTCGGTCTGCTTGAAGGGCGGCGCCACCTTGTTCTTGACCACTTTCACACGGGTCTCGTTGCCCACCACTTCGTCGCCCTCCTTGACCGCACCGATGCGGCGAATATCCAGGCGCACGGAGGCGTAGAATTTGAGTGCGTTGCCCCCGGTGGTGGTCTCCGGGGAGCCGAACATCACACCGATCTTCATGCGAATCTGGTTGATGAAGATACAGAGTGTGTTGGTGTTCTTGATATTGCCGGTGAGCTTGCGCAATGCCTGGGACATCAGGCGGGCCTGCAGGCCGACGTGGGAATCGCCCATCTCCCCCTCGATTTCCGCCCGCGGGGTCAGCGCCGCCACCGAGTCGACGATCAACACGTCGACGGCGCCGGAACGCACCAGCATGTCGGCCACTTCCAGGGCCTGCTCGCCGGTATCCGGCTGGGACACGATCAACTCGTCGACATTGACACCGAGTTTTTCGGCATAAATGGGATCCAGGGCATGCTCCGCATCCACGAAAGCACAGGTGCCGCCATTGCGCTGCGCCTCGGCGATCACCTGCAGGGTCAGGGTGGTTTTACCGGAGGATTCCGGGCCGTAGATTTCCACTATGCGCCCGCGCGGCAGACCGCCGATACCCAGGGCCACATCCAGGCCCAGGGAGCCGGTGGAGATGGCCGGGATACGCTCGCGCTCCCTGTCCCCCATCCGCATGACCGTACCTTTGCCGAACTGGCGTTCTATCTGCGTCAGCGCCGCCTTCAGTGCCTTGTCTTTGTTGGAGTCCATGTCCCTTTCCATCCGCTTGATCGTTGTTGGTTGCAGGGAAGCTTAACCAAGGATTACTGTATAAGCAACCAGTAATCAGGATTCCTCCGCGGCGGCCTCCGGAGCGGCTCCCTGCCGTCGTACCAGTGCCAACATCATGGCCAGCGCCTCGGCCACGGTCAGTTCCTGGATCCGGGATCTGTCGCCGTGGAAATGGAAACAGCGGGCGTCGATAGAGACAGGTTCCTGGCCCTGGGAAGAGGCCAGGGCTATCCAGACAGTCCCCACCGGTTTGTCCTCAGTGCCGCCATCGGGGCCGGCGATGCCGCTCACCGCCACTGCGATATTGGCGTCCATCAGTGCCAGCACACCGCTGGCCATCTGCCGGGCGACCTCTTCACTCACCGCTCCCAGCTGTTCCAGGTCCCGCTGGGACACCGACAGCAGATTCTGCTTGATCCGGTTGGCGTAACTGACCACAGAACCATCAAACCACTGGGAGGCTCCCGCCACCGAGGTGATCGCGGCCGCGATGGCGCCACCGGTACAGGATTCGGCGGCGGTGACGCGCCATTGCAGCCTGTCCAGTTCCTCCCCGAGGGCCAGGGCCCGCTCCGCTATCTGCTCCGCCAGCTCAGTATCCAGATTCATCGCCTCCACCTATCCATTGCTCCATGCCAGGTCACCGCCTTGTGCCGCCACCATAAAAAGCTATGGCCCTTTGGCGGTCCCATAGGGCCACCGCCACTGTGGGAAAAAGTCTCCCGATTCGGTACAACCCGGGGAAAATTACCAACTCAGGGAGGATGGCAGTCGCGGGGAGGAAAGCAATTTGGTAAAACGCTGCCAGCGCTGTTCGTCGGTGCTCGCCTCCCGCTGGACGTAATCCCCCACCAGCTGCTTGCCCCAGTTGTAATTAATGACATAGGCGCCGTAGGTGTCGACAAAACGCTGGCGCTGCCGGGCCTTTGCGGGGCTCATCAGGGTGACTTGCTGGAACAGCTCCACCGCCCTGTCGCCATCGATCTCGCCATTGATATATTGGCGGGCGATCTCATTTTCGGCAAACCTGAGTTTTTCCAGCAGCCCCAGCACACGGGCATAGCTGTCCGCATCGGCCGGGTTCAACCCGGCCAGAGGGTAAAGCACTTCTTTTTCAAATCGGGTCTTTTCCCCACCGGGAAACGCCAGTTCGATTCCGTAATTGGCGCTGCCCTCGGCGATCAGCGACTGGGGGCTGAACAGGGGGTACACGCTGAATTCAACCCAGCCGCGCTTGTCCACCAACTCCCGCTCCAGCAGTGCATTGTAGGTGTGATGGCCCGGATAACCCTCGTGACAACCGAGATCAATAGCCCTGTCTATGGTCACCGGCAATTCGGTGTTGATCTGGATCAGACTTTGCGCGCCACCCTGATACCAGTTGTAACCGCTCCAGGGTTTATCGGTTACATAGCTGAGTACGAAATGTTCATCGCGGGGGAGAGACAAATATTTTTTGGTGCGCTCGCGACAGGCTTCGATCGCGGCCCGGAACACCGCCGGCATTTTCTCCGGCGGAATCACGAACCGCTGCCGGAACGCCTCGAGTCGCGCCTGCAATGGCCCGGTACCCGGCAATAATTGATCCAGCTCCGACAGCACCGGCTCGAAGTGGGAATACGGCTGTTTGGGTGGCTGGGTATCGTACAGGGCCGCAGCTTCGCGATCGAAATCCCGCTGACCGCCACCGTCCGCCAGGCTGCGCGCATAGGCCATGACAGCGCGCAGCTGCGTCTTCAGATAGTGCTGCCGGAGCCGTTCCAGACTGTCGTCTGCCGCTTCGCTCTCCGGCAACTGCGCCCACAGTTGCTCCGCCCGCCGGGACAGTTGTTGCGGCGTTGCAGAGCTCGCCGCCGCGGCGTCCTTCCAATCAGCGGGGCCGTAATAGGCATCCACATAGTGGGGATCGTGATTGCCCAGCTCCAGCACCAGGCGCACATAGTCTTCCGCCAGCTGGTCCATATGGATGCCGAAATCCCCGCCACCGACAGCTTCACCCTCTATCTCAGGCACTTTTTCAGCCACTGGGTCCACAGAAGGGACTGGCTCCTTCTGGCCACAGGCAGCAACCGCCAGCAGTAAGGAGACGGTGACCAACACTCTGGTCACACAGCGAAAAAGGTTCATGATTCACCCCCTGGTTATAGGTTCCAAGCAGCCGAAAAATGATGGCTGCAAAAATTCCACACCCGCCGCGCATCGCTGGCCGCCGGAAGCCCGGGCGGGGATAGCGGCTCAGTATTCGCCCGGGCGCTGCTGATCCACTTCCTCTTCCGGGTAGGATTCATCGCCCTCGTCCTCGCAAACCGGCGCCTGGCGCAGGATCAGGAAGCCACCGATACCGGCAATCAGGGACGCCAAGAGCACCCCTGCTTTGGCTTGGACGAGTAGCTCCTCGTTGTCGAAAAAAGCCAACTCGGTAATAAATATCGACATGGTAAACCCTATGCCACCCAGCAGCGCCACACCGACAATATGGTGAAAGCTGGCGCCGCTGGGCAACCTGCCCAGCCCGAGACGCCAGCCCACCCAGGTGGCTCCCACTATGCCCACCAGCTTACCGACCACAAGGCCCGCGATCACCCCCAGGGTCACCGGATTCAGTACCGCCTTGGAGCTGGTAAAGCTGTCGATGGGAATGCCGGCGTTGGCCAGGGCAAAAATGGGCATCACGATAAATGCCACCGGGATATGCAGGCGGGTCTCCATGCGCTGCAGTGGCGACTGGGCAAGATTGACGCCGTTACCCAGTGCCATCACCCTGGCCCGCAGCGCATCGTTGGCAATGATCTTGTCACCCGGGCGGAAGCTGCGGTCAAAACTGCGGATGATGTCTTTGACAAAGGTGCTGAAGGCAACGGGATCGTATTTGGGTTTGGCCGGCAGTGCCATGGCCGTAACCACCCCGGCCAGGGTCGGGTGGATGCCGGTCACATAGAGTTCATACCAGAGCAGGACCCCCACGAAAATATATGCCGGCGAGCGGCATACACCGGCTATCTTGAGCAGCCACAGGATGCCCACCAGCAGGCCAGACGCCACCAGCGCCACTGTGTTGACCGTGTCCGTATACCAGATGGCTATAACCAGGATCGCGCCCAGGTCATCGACAATGGCCAGCGCAACCAAAAAAGTCACCACCGAGCGCGGCACCCGGTTGCCCAGCAGCGCAATGCAGCCCACCGCAAAAGCGATATCGGTGGCCATGGGGATGCCCCAGCCCCGCGCCGCTTCGGTGCCGCCGTTCAGGGCGGCGTAGATGAGTGCCGGGACCAGCATACCGCCGATGGCTGCGAAAACCGGCAGCACCGCCTGCTTGAGTTCCGACAGTTCGCCCACCAGGAATTCCCGTTTCAGTTCCAGGCCCACAAGGAAAAAGAAGATGGCCATGAGGCCGTCATTGATCCAGTGGTGCAACGACAGGGAAAAACGCCAGTCACCGGCCTGGAGCGCTATGGGGCTGTGCAGCAGATGTTTATAGGCATCCTGGAGTGGGGAGTTGGCGATAAACAGCGCGATCATGGCGCAGGTAATCAGCAGCAGGCCACTGCTGCTCTGGCGGTGAATAAACTCTTCAAACGGGGTGACCAGACGGCCAAAGGCATTTTCCAATGGCGCCTCAAACACCTTGCCTTTGCGAATCCTGAACTTACCGAGAACTCTTTTGGCCATCCACTACTCACCTCCTGTTTAAGAATAGAGCTTCTAAGGTAAGGGGCCAGAGGTTAGCATGGCAGTTACTTCAACGACCATGTATTCCCAACCCGATAGACACCAATGAAACGCCTCGATGTTTTGCTGGTACAGCGCCAGCTGGCAAATTCACGCACCCATGCGCGCAAACTGATTGACGCGGGGAGAGTGATGGTGGGTACCGGCGACAACTGGAGCCAGGCCCGGAAAGCCAGCCAGTGCATCGGCGAGAGCGAGGAACTCAGGGTCGAGCCACTGCCTGAGGACAGCTATGTCTCCCGCGCCGGTGTGAAACTGGCGGCCCTGCTCGACCAGACTGGACTGGACCCCTGTGGCTGGAAGGTGCTGGATATCGGCTGCTCCACCGGCGGTTTCAGCGACTGCCTGCTCCAGAGGGGCGCGGCGCTGGTGGTGGGAGTCGACGTGGGTCACGGCCAGCTGGCTCCAAAGCTGCAGCGGGACCCGCGCATGCACCTGTTCGAGGGCGTCAACGCACGCCACCTGAATGCAGAACAGCTGGCGCCTTTCGGCGATGAAGGCTTCGACGCCATCGTCATGGACGTATCCTTCATCTCCCAGACCCTGATCCTGCCGAGGCTGCCGGCGCTGTTGGAGACTGGTGGCCAGTTACTGACACTGATCAAGCCGCAGTTCGAGGTAAACCCCAGGGACATCGGCAAGGGCGGCCTGGTTCGGGACCAGGGCCTCTACCCACAGGTACGCGACCGGATTTGCGCTCTCTGCACATCACTGGGACTGAGTGTCCAGGACTATATCGACAGCCCCATAACCGGTGGCGACGGCAACCGGGAGTTTTTGCTGTGGGCGGTTTACGGTGCCGGTCAGCAGACGGGGCAGGGGTAAGAGGCGTTAAGGAATCTCGGTCACTACCTCGCTGGTGACTGAATTGGCGATAAAACAACGCCGGTGTGCAAGCCGGTGCAACTTCTCCAGCTCATCCCGCGACGGCTGTCTGTCACCGGCAAAGGTCAGCTGTGGCCGCAGCGTCACACGGGTTATGGCCATACCGCCGCCGGCAACCTTTTCCATCACTCCCTGCGCCTCATCCCGGTATTCGTCTACCACCAACCCCCGCCCGGCGGCAATGGAGAGAAAAAACAACATGTGACAACTGGAGATCGCGGCGATGAACGCCTCTTCCGGATCGACGTTTTCCGCCACGGAATAAGGCAGCGGGACTATGTGCGGCGACGACGACGCAGGCACTTCAAGGCCGCCGTCAAAACGCCATGTGTGACCACGACTGTAATTGCCGTCGACGAAGGCCTCGCCGTCGCGCCGCCACAATACAGTGGACAAATACTCGGTCATAGTAACCCCGCAATTGGTCGTTTCCGCCCACCCGGGTGAACCCGGGCCGGTCGGAAACGACGGAGTGCAGGTGGAGGCGGCTTGGCCGCTACTCCGCCTCTAACTGCCGGTCGGTGCGCGCCGCCATGATAAAGTCGTTCTTGTGCAGTCCTTTGGCCTCGTGGCTCCACCAGGTAACGGTGACCTTGCCCCACTCGGTCAACAGCGCCGGGTGATGCCCCACCTCCTCGGCGATGGCGCCGACACGGTTGGTGAAGGCCAGGGCCTGTTTGAAATTGCGAAACTTGAAGACCCGCTCCAACTGCATGATCCCGTCGCGGCTGACCGGCGTCCAGTCGGGAATTTCGCGCATCAACTGGGCGAGTTCTTCATCGCTCACCAGTGGTGCGTCCGCGCGGCAGGCTTCACATTGTTGCTCGGCAAGTTCGGTCATGGCTGAATCCTCGAGAAAGTGACTTATTTATCCGGCAATCCGACGGGTGATCCCTGACCCAGTGGATTGTCGCCCTTGGAAACCTGCGCTATCACGCGGAATCGCTCGCCTTTCAAGGGCCTGCGCCGGCCTCCGCCCCGGCGGCGGCACATTCTTGCACCCCACTAGATGGTCCCCGGGCGATTTGGGCCCCAACTCTACCCGCCGCGATGCGGTGAAACAAGCGCGGCCCACAAAAAGGGATTTTATGTGGCCAGTGCCGTTTTTTATGCAACGCAGCACCAAAAATCCCCCCTGACCTAGGGCCTGTTGACACTAACTGAGATAGTCCCGCTGCCACTGGTTTTGTGGCCTGCAAGGCGGGAATTGCGCTGTGTGGTGGGTCCACATGAGCAATTTCTAACGCCGCAGGGCGCGAAACCAGTGGCAGCCCTCCGGGTTGTGCCGGAAAAGGCACCACTCTTCGTTGCTTGTCGTTCATTTGGAACAACCAAACCTCTCTCCTCTTGCCTCGATTGGCACCTTTTCTGTCACAACAGGGCCAACTCAGTTAGTGTCAACAGGCCCTAAATAACCCGGTCGAACCTGCACATGATCCGCAACGCTGTTTCTGCTAGCTTTACTGGCCAGAGGCCCGGTACAAATGAGGAATGAGATGAAACAGGTAATCCCCCTGCTGCTGGTCGCACTGGCGCTGACTGCTTGCGAGCGCGACCCGGTGGCCAAGCCCAATGGTGAAATGGCGGAAAACGTCAACGGCACTGAAAGCAGTACCGCCAAACTGGAGACAGCGGAGGCCAATCGCGAGTTTCAAGAGCTGGCGGACCAGATGGTGGAGGAGCTGTGGCAGCTGTTTCCCTCCTGGGGAATTAGTGCCGGCTACTACGAGGTGGCGGATCAGATGGAAGTGCCCGACCGGGACTTTCGCGAGCGTGTGGTGACTTTCTCGAATAGCTACCTACGCAAGTTCAGGAACATCGACAGGTCGCAGCTCGACGCCGCCCACAGAAGTGACCTGGCTCTGATCGAAAATTTTCTCGACCGCATGGAGTGGGAGGTCGCGCAGTTCAAACCCCACGAATGGAATCCGGCAGAGTACAACGTCTCCCACCCTTTCGCTCTGATTATCAACACCGAATACGCGCCCCTGGACGAACGACTGCGCACCTTCAGCAAACGCATGGAAAAAGTCCCGGCTTATTACCAGGCGGCGCAGCAATCGCTGCGCAAGCCGGCGGCGCCCCAGCTGCTGCTGGCGATTCAGCAGAATGAAGGCGCCCTCAGTGTGTTCGGCGAGGAACTGGAACAGCAACTCGCGGACAGCGGCCTCAGCGCCGAGGAAAAACAACTCTTCACGCAGCGCCTGGCTGCAACCCGGGACGCCATCCAGGGCTACGTCGACTTCCTGAAAGGCATGCAGGGGGATCTCGACGACTCCGGAGACTACAAGGATTTTCGCATCGGCGAGGACCTGTACGAACAGAAGTTTGCATACGATATCCAGATCGGCATGACGGGCAAGGAACTTTATCAGCGCGCCCTGCAAGAGAAGGACCGGCTGCACGCCAAGATGGCGGAGCTGGCCAGCGAATTGTGGCCAAGGTATTTTCCCGACCAGCCGCGCCCCGAAGACCCCTTGAAAATGACCGCTGAGGTGTTGGATAAGTTGTCGGAAAATCACGCCACCAAGGCCACTTTCAAAGCCGAGGTGGAAAAACAGATCCCGGAGCTGATCGCCTTCGTCAACGAAAAAGACCTGCTCACCCTGGACCCGGACAAACCGCTGGTTGTACGCACCACCCCGCCCTATATGCGCGGCTTTTCCGTGGCCTCAATCAATGCGCCGGGGCCCTACGATAAAACTGCCAACACCTACTACAATGTGATGCCGATCGAGGATTTTTCCGACGAGCAGGCGGAGAGTTTTCTGCGCGAGTACAACAGCTACCTGATGCAGATTCTCAATATTCACGAGGCGATACCCGGCCATTACACACAGCTGGTGTACGCCAACAAATCCCCCAGCCTGATCAAGAGCATCCTGGGCAACGGTGCCATGGTGGAGGGCTGGGCGGTGTACACGGAACGGATGATGCTGGAAGCCGGCTACGGCAATTTTTCACCGGAACTCTGGTTGATGTACTACAAGTGGAACCTGCGCACGGTGATCAATACAATTCTCGACTATGAGATTCAGGTGAAAGGCATCGACGAGCAGCAGGCCATGGACCTGATGGTGCGCCAGGGCTTCCAGCAGAAAGCCGAGGCCATGGGCAAATGGCGCCGCGCAACCCTCAGCCAGGTACAGCTGACCAGTTATTTCGCCGGTTACTCCGACATTCTCGCACTGCGTGACGAAATGAAGAAAAAACTGGGGGACGACTTCGACCTGAAAGAATTCCACGAGGAGTTTCTCAGCTACGGCAATGCCCCCGTGCCCGTCATCCGCGAGTTGATGCTGGCGAAGCTGGAGGAAAAACAGTCTGACGAGTAACCCGGCAATTTATTTAGTTGCCGAATAAAAAATAGGTTACTGAAAAGCCTTCCCTGGCTTTTCCCAGCCGGGGGCTGCGGCACATGTCCGCAAACCCCGGCACTATTGCAATCGGGGACAAACCACAAAAAAAGCCGGACTTGTTGTTACAAGCCCGGCTTTTTACTATCGAGACTCAACGGCTCAAACAGCGCTCTCCTCGATCTTCGCCTTCCAGATCAGCGGCCCCGTGTCGTGAACCGACTCACCCCGGCTGTCTACCGCCACAGTGACGGGCATATCCTCCACCTCGAACTCGTAGATAGCCTCCATACCCAGCTCCGGGAAGGCGACTACCCGAGCGCTCTTGATGGCCTGTGCCACCAGGTAAGCGGCGCCGCCCACAGCCATCAGGTACACCGCCTGGTGATCACGGATTGCCTCGATAGCGGCCGGGCCGCGCTCGGCCTTGCCGATCATACCCAGCAGGCCGGTCTTCTCCAGCATGGTGCGAGTGAACTTGTCCATACGCGTGGCCGTGGTAGGGCCGGCCGGACCCACCACCTCGTCGCGTACCGGGTCCACCGGCCCGACGTAATAAATAAAGCGGCCGGCCAGATCCACCGGCAGTTTTTCCCCTTTGGCAAGGATATCGACCATCTTCTTGTGGGCGGCGTCGCGACCGGTCAGCATCTTGCCGTTCAGCAGCAATGTCTCTCCCGGCTGCCAGCTGAGCACATCGGCGCGGGTGACCTGATCCAGATCGACCCGGCGGGTGCCGCCGCCGGCCTCGCGGGTGACCTGCGGCCAGTCCGCCAGTGAGGGCGGCACCTGTTGTGCCGGCCCGGAGCCATCCAGGACAAAGTGGGTGTGACGGGTGGCGGCACAATTGGGAATGATCGCCACCGCCTTGTTGGCGGCGTGGGTGGGGAAATCCCTGACTTTTACATCCAGAACCGTGGTCAGCCCTCCCAGGCCCTGGGCGCCGATCCCCAGCCTGTTGACCTTGTCGTAGAGTTCCAGGCGCAGTTCTTCGGCGCGGCTGGTGGCGCCGCGCTGCTGCAGTTCCTGGATATCGATGGGGTCCAGGAGGGACTCTTTGGCCAGCAGCATGGCCTTCTCCGCGGTTCCGCCGATACCGATGCCCAGCATACCCGGCGGGCACCAGCCGGCCCCCATTTGCGGCACCATTTTCAGTACCCAGTCCACCACCGAGTCGGAGGGATTCAGCATGGCAAATTTGCTCTTGGCCTCGCTGCCGCCGCCCTTCGCCGCCACATAGACCTCCAGGCTGTCCCCGGGCACGATTTCATAGTGGACCACCGCCGGGGTATTGTCCCCGGTGTTCCTGCGGGCCCCGTCCGGATCCTCCAGAATGGAGGCGCGCAGCAGATTGTCGGCGTTTTTATAGGCCCGGCGCACCCCTTCGTTGACCATGTCTGTGACGCTCATGTCCGCATCCCAGCGGACCTTCATGCCCACCTTCAGTTTTACAGTCACAATCCCCGTATCCTGGCAGATGGGCCTGTGACCCTGGGCGCACATGCGCGAGTTGATCAGTATCTGCGCCATGGCATCCCTGGCCGCCGGATTGGCCTCCCGTTCGTAGGCCTGGTTGAGGGCCTGGATAAAGTCCCGGGGATGGTAGTAGGAAATGAACTGCAGCGCGTCGGCGATGCTGTCGATCAGGTCATCCTGGCGGATAGTGGTCATGGCCGGCTCCGGTTAACGTCTCGAGGCCGGCGATTCTACACGATTTGGCTGCGCCTGCAGGCGCAGCCCCGGCCGTCAGCCGCCGTGACCCAGCGGAAGAAACAGCCGGGAGGGGAGGATTGTGGAGCCGGCGCTCACAGGGAGGAAGCGGTTGAGCCACTGGACTGCAGGTTGCGGATAGCGTCGCGCAACTGCACCAGTTCCTTGTTGACGGAGCGCCGATAGGTATCGATGGATTCAACCGCCTCTTCATTGGCGCCCACCCGGGCGGTCAGATCGCTGCGCACCGATGCCAGCTGGCGCTCCAGCTTGGTCAGCGTATCTTTGGTATCCCGCGCGCTGGCGGTACTGGAGCTGCGCAGCTCGTTGAGGGCGGACTCCACCGCGGCGATCTTGTTGACGCTTGCGGTCAGGCCGTTCAGTTTGCCCGCCAGGGCCGCCGCTTCTTTCCTGGCTGCAGCGGCGTCACTTTTGTTGGCGGCGATGGCTTTGCGGTTGGTGTCGTAGGACACACCCCAGAGCTTGCGGATCTCGGAGCTGTTTTCCTTCACTTTGGCATTAAGTACCTCCACCGAAGCGGTGGATTCCTCGTCCGACAGTTCAAACCGCTTTTCCAGCTCGGCTATGCGCTTGTCCGCATCCACCAGCTCCAGCCGGGTCAACTGCCACTGCTTGTACAGAAACGCCGCCGCGCCAACGCCCGCCAGGGCCAGAATCAGGGCCACGACACCAACAACGGAAACACCGCCACCACTGCCCTCATCCACCCTGTCCGCCTCTGCGGCCATGCGACCGCGGCCAATGGGTTTGTCATCCAGTTGCGGCTCTATGGGGGTTCCGCCGCCCAGCGTCGGCTCTCTGCGTTGCATTGTCGTAACTACCCGATATTTGGATGGGCCGGGTCCGCGGCATAGGCCGCAGGCACAAGGCCGGTTAACAGTCGAAATCAGCGGCATTTATACCAGAAACTGACGAAAAAGTAAGCGGTTTTCATCGGGGCCCGCCGGCGCGCCCGCGGTTGCGGGGGCCCCCTCTCCCGTTCTGTATTCGACCTGGAAGCGGCTTACAGGCTCCGCTAAGACAGTACTGAATTAGGGCCTGTTGACACTAATTCAGAGGTTCCTTAATTCTATCTGCCGACAGGTGTAAACTGTGCGGATTCACCAACCGAGACTTAACGAAGGACGACACCATGGCGCATGCGCTCCCTGAACTCCCCTACCCAATGAATGCCCTGGAACCCCACATCTCCCAGGAAACCCTGGAATATCACTACGGCAAGCACCACAAAACCTACGTCGACAAGCTGAACGGCCTGCTGGAAGGCACCGCCGATGCGGACAAATCCCTGGAAGAAGTCATCAAGTCCTCTTCCGGTGGTGTGTTCAACAACGCCGCACAGGTATGGAACCACACCTTCTACTGGAACTGCCTGAGCCCCAACGGCGGTGGCGAAGCCACTGGTGCGGTGGCCCAGGCTATCGACGCCGCATTCGGTTCCTTTGATAACTTCAAGCAGGAATTCACCACCAGCGCCGTCAACAATTTTGGCTCCGGCTGGACCTGGCTGGTGAAGAAGTCCGATGGCACCGTGGCCATTGTCAACACGTCCAACGCGGCCACCCCCCTGACCGAGGCGGGTCATACACCCCTGCTCACCTGCGACGTTTGGGAACATGCCTACTACATCGACTACCGCAACCTGCGACCAAAATACATGGAAGCGTTTTGGCAACTGGTGAACTGGGATTTCGTCAACCAGAATTTCGCCGCCTAATCACAGGTGCACGAAGCGAGCTCAGGGCCCGCTTCGTGCATCGGCCGCAGGGTAACAACCTCAGCCCGAGGCAAAGCCAAAATAACAACGAGCAGACAATCGGAAACACACATGAACCTGAACAAGACCCTGATTGCCACCGCCATCAGTGCGCTGGTTATAGCGGGCTGCGGAAAGAGCGAAGCCCCCGCGACCGAAGAGCAAGCGGCCAACTCCCATAGCGCCGCACAAAGCGACGAGAACACCGAGGCTAAATCGTCACCACAGGAGGGCGACGCCGCGTCCATCGCCAAAGCCAACGAAATGTTCGAGGCTTTTTTTCAGGAACGCCTGAAGCGCAGCCCGGAGTTCAAGACTTTCCTGGGCATGAAGGAAGACTACGACAAGTGGGATGACCGCTCGCCGGAATTCGCCGCCGAGACCCACAAAATCAACCAGCGCCAGTTAAAAGAGCTGCAGGCCATCGACCCCAGCAAACTCGACGACTCCACCCGTCTGAGCCTGGAGCTGGCCAAGCGCAACCTGGAGCAGGATATAGAGGGTTACAAGTGGCGCCTCTACAACTACCCGGTCAATCAGATGTTCGGTGCCCACTCCAGTGTGCCCTCGCTGCTGATCAACCAGCACAGCATCGCCGATACCAAGCAGGCCGAAGACTACATAGCGCGCCTCAACGCCCTGCCGGCACAATTCGATCAGCTCATCGCCAATCTACAGGAGCGCGCCGACGCGGGCATCATCGCCCCCAAGTTCGTGTTCCCCTATGTCATCAGCGACAGCCGCAATCTGCTCAAGGGCGCCCCCTTTGAGGGCGGTGACGACAGCACCCTGCTGGCGGATTTCAAGGGTAAAGTGAACAAACTGGATATCCCCGACGAGGAAAAGACCGCCCTGATCGACAAGGCGGAAACGGCGCTCACCCAGAGCCTTAAGCCGGCCTACGACAACCTGATCACCTACCTGCAAAAACTGGAGCAGCAGGCCAACACCGACGACGGCGCCTGGAAATTTCCCCAGGGCGACGACTTCTATGCATTTGCCCTGCAGCGCACCACCACCTCTGACCTTGACGCCGACGAAATTCACGAAATCGGTCTCGAGGAAGTGGAGCGTATTCACGGTGAAATGCGCGAGATCATGGAGAAGGTCGGTTTCGAGGGCAGCCTGCAGGAATTCTTTGAATTCATGCGCACCGACGACCAGTTCTACTATCCCAATACCGAAGAGGGCAAGCAGCGCTACCTGCGGGAGGCCACCCAGCTGATCGACACCATGAAGGGCCGCCTGGACGAACTCTTCATCACCAAACCCAAAGCCGATCTGACGGTCAAGGCGGTGGAGCCCTTCCGGGAGAAATCCGCCGGCAAGGCCTTTTATCAGCGCCCCGCACCGGACGGTTCCCGCCCCGGCATCTACTACGCCAACCTGTACGATATGAAGAATATGCCGACCTACCAGATGGAGGCGCTGGCCTACCACGAGGGCATCCCCGGCCACCATATGCAGCTTTCCATCGCGCAGGAGCTGGAGGGTGTGCCCAAGTTCCGCAAGTTCGGCGGCTATACCGCCTACACCGAGGGCTGGGGCCTCTACTCGGAACTGGCGCCGAAAGAGATGGGCTTCTATTCAGACCCCTACTCCGACTTCGGCCGCCTGGCGATGGAGTTGTGGCGCGCCGGACGCCTGGTAGTGGACACGGGAATTCACGACAAACAGTGGACCCGGGAGGAGGCCATCGACTGGTTGGCGGAAAACACCCCCAACCCTCAGGGAGATGTGGTAAAGGCCATAGAGCGCTATATCGTCATGCCATCCCAGGCAACTGCCTACAAAATCGGCATGCTGAAGATTGTGGAACTGCGTGAAAAAGCCAAAGAAGCCCTGGGCGACCAGTTTGATATCCGCGCTTTCCACGACACCATTCTGGCCAACGGCCCTGTGCCACTGGATGTGCTGGAGCAGCTGGTGGACGAGTGGATCGTCCAGGTCAAATCCCAGCAGTAAATCCGCCCGAGCGTGGCGCATCTTTGTCGCACATTAACCCGGCAACTTATTGAGTTGCCGGGTTAATAATGACCCAGCCGCGCAAGCACCCCCACAGCCGTCACTCATTCATGTCCCACCGGGGAAACAAAGCTTACCGGCTTCAACGCCAGCAGTGAACAGCTGACCTTCTGCAAAATATTTTCCGCCGTATTTCCCATGATAAAACCGGGGATACCAGTGCGCGCCACAGTGCCCATCACCAGGAGATCGAAGTGCCGCTCATCCACCAACAGCGGAATGAAACGGTCGGGTCGCGCGATGGTGTGGTGGATCTCCAGATCACCGCCGATGCCTGACGCCTTGATCAGCACATCCAGTTTGGCCCTGTGCCGGGACCCCGCGGCTTCCACCGCCTTGTCCAGTTCCTCATCGGAAATACCGATGGGGAATCTGTGACGGAGATAGGCGTCGACATCATAGTCCCAACAGGAAACGATGTGCAGGGTGCCACTGCCATCGTCCGCGAGCGCCCGGGACAGGCGCAACAGGCGAATGGCAAGGTCGTAGGCGTCGCTGTTTTCGCACTCGGGATCGATGGCCACCAGCACCCGGGCCTCTCTGTCGGCGTGTTTGCTGGGCCGGCTCAGCCATACGGGGCAGGGGCACTTGCGCAACAGCTCCATGTCCATGGCCATGAAGCCTTTGAGCCGCTCCTTTCCCTCCACACTTTTCACCACCATATCAAAACCATCACCCAGGACCTGCTGGATGATCCGCTCGGCCGGTGTGCTGCCGCAATTTACCTCAATCTCCACCGACAGCTGATTGGCATCCAATCCAAGTTTTTCGCAGGCGGTAGCGAGCGATTGCTGTACTGCGGACACCAGGCCCTTTTCGTAAACCTGGCCGTATTCGCGCAAATCCTTCGGCAGGCGGGGACAAACTGCAAATACCTTCAACGTGGCAGAACAGGCCCGCGCGACACTCAGTGCCTGTTGCAAACCGTCGCTCTCATCTTCGAGGCCGTGACTGACAAACAAAATATGGCGGAAATTGTGCATAACTAGGGCCTGGCACCGGATAAAAAGACCTATAAAGTCTTATACGGAAAGTGGGTCTCCAGCATCACAGTTTAGCTGCTGCAAGCAGACCAACACGGCGGGGTGGATCCCGGAGCGGAGGCACCGCAGCGACAAGCAACCGGCAGTGGCCAATGACTTCGACATCGGAATTACACGCGCATCTGATGGGAATCGACACCCACGAGGAGCCGATCGCCTATCTGAGCAGCGACTGCGATATCTGCCGTGCCGAGGGCTTCGCCGCCAATACCCGACTGCGCATCCAGGCCGGAGAGAGGAGCCTGATCGCCACCCTCAACACTGTCAGCCCGGCGATACTGGCTGCGGACAAAATCGGCTTTTCCGACAGTGCCTGGGCCTACCTGGGCCTGCGCCGGGGGCAGAGGCTACAGGTGAGCCACGCGCCACTGGTCCCCTCGCTGAGCGCCCTGCACAAAAAAATCTATGGCCACCGACTCGACCCGGAAGAGATCAACGGCATTATTCGCGACATCAAACACCGGCTCTACTCGGACATAGAGATCTCCAGTTTTCTCACCGCCAACGCGGCCGGCAAACCGTCCGTGGCGGAAATCACTGCGCTTACCCACGCCATGGTGAACTGCGGCAACCGACTGCACTGGCCGGAAGGACGCAAAATCTACGACAAACACTGTATCGGCGGCCTGCCGGGCAACCGCACCACCCCCATTGTCGTCGCCATTGCCAGCGCCGCCGGCCTCACCATCCCAAAAACCTCCTCCCGCGCAATTACCTCGCCGGCCGGTACTGCGGACACCATGGAGGTGCTCACCCAAGTGGACCTCACCCTGGAGCAGTTGCGCGCCGTCGTCACAGAGACCGGCGCCTGCCTCGCCGCCGGCGGCGAAGTTGGGCTCAGTCCCACAGATGACCTGCTGATTCGCATCGAGCGCGCCCTCAGCCTGGACAGCCCCGGACAACTGGTGGCCTCAGTGCTGTCGAAGAAAGTCGCCGCCGGGTCGACCCACGTCCTTATCGATATGCCCGTGGGACCGACAGCCAAGTTGCGCAATCAACTGGAGGCGGAGCAACTGGCGACACTGTTTTACCGGGTCGCCGAACCGCTGCAAATCAAGCTGTGCTGCGTCCTGACCGACGGCAGCCAGGCCATCGGTTACGGGGTGGGGCCGGTGCAGGAGGCGCGGGATATTCTCGCGGTACTGCGCAACGAGCCGGATGCGCCGGAGGACCTGCGCGAACGCAGCCTCTACCTGAGCGCGCAGCTGCTGTCCATGACGGGCGAAGCGCCCTACGAACAGGCGCGGGATCAGGCCCGGGAAATACTGGCTTCGGGTCTGGCATGGCAACAGTTTCAGAGTATCTGCGCCGCCCAGGGAGGATTGAAAGAATTTGCCGAGGGCGCCTACCAGTCCGAACTACGGGCACAGTGCCAGGGGCCGTTAATCTCCATGGACAACCGCCGCCTGGCACGGCTGGCCAAGCTGGCCGGCGCCCCCTCATCACCGGAGGCAGGTCTGCACCTGCGGGTCAAAACCGGAAACCTGGTGGCGCCCGGCCAGCCGCTGGCAACCCTGTATGCGGCAACCCCGGGCGAACTCGCCTATGCGCGGGAATACTTCCACCACAACTCGGATATATTCGCCATCGGCCGGCCGCCGTGACCTGGATGGTGTTCCTATGTGGGGTTCCTATGTGGGGTTCCGATATAGGTCGCGAAGGCTACCCGGGGCAGCGGGCCGCAGGGCAACAGGCCTGCTGTAACAACCGCCGGCATGCCACAGGCCGTTTGCGATCAGATGTTCAACACCTGTTTGACAAAGGGAATGGTGATCTTGCGCTTGGCCATCAGGGAAGCCCTGTCCAGCTTTTCCAGGCAGGCAAACAGGGCGCGGCTGTCGCGCGGCGCGCGGTGGAGAATATACTGCGCCACTTCCTCAGGGAGATCGAAACCCCGTCGGCGGCTGCGCTCACACAGAGCAGCCAGCTTGTCCCCATCGTCCAGCGCGCGCAACTGAAAAACCAGGCCCCACTGCAACCGCGAACGCAGATCCGCCAGTTGGAGTTCCAGGCCGCGGGGCGGTTTGCGCGACCCCAGCAACAGCTGGGCTCCGGCATCCCGGACCCGGTTGTAGAGATGAAAAATGGCCGTCTGCCAGTGGGGGTGGGCCTCCAGCAGGTGCACGTCATCGAAGCACACCAGTTCCAGCTGTTCGAGTCCCTCCAGAATAATTGCAGGGTCCAGGGAAAGCAGTTCGGCCAGCGGTAGATATTGAAAACTGCGCCGGAGGGATTCCGCCTGCTGGCAGACCGATTGCAGCAGATGACTGACGCCACTTCCCTCTTCGCCCCACAAATAAAGCACCTGCTCCGGGAACTCGCCACCGGCGAACTGACGCAGCGCCGTGACTATCTGGCGGTTTTCATCCGCCGGTGACAGATAAAAATTGTCAAAAGTGGCGTCATCCCGCAGAGATACTCCCAGGGTCAGCTGCTGTGGCACGCAGCCTTTCATAGCAATCTCATCGCCAGCGGTAGTGCAGCGGATTTTCGCTACTGCCCAGGGGAGCCCGGTAACCGACCAGGTCTATGGGATCCGCCTCATCCTCGGCGGTCAATCTGTGATTCAACGCCAGTGCGTCGCGCAGGCTCCTCATACTGACCGAAACGGTCAGGGCAAAACGCAGGCGATCACCGTCAACGGCAATCAATTCGGCGCTACTGGCCTGGGCGAGCCCCTGTAAATAGGCACTGGCGGCCGTGTACTTGGCAAAACTGTCCACACCGGACAACTCTAGTACCACATCACTCTTGTGACCGGCGCCTCCGGTCTGTACCGCATAACGCTCCGCCAGCAGGTCGGCGGCACCGCCGATCCCCTGTCGCGCCGCCTCCTCCAGGGAGGCGCCCTGGGTGTCATAGGCATAGCTTCGGCCGCCGTGAATCAGCAACCAGTCCCCCTGCCAGCGCTGCTCCGAAACCTCCAGCAGGCGCCCCATCAGGGTCGCATCGGATCCGTAGCGCAGGCTGGCGCTCTGCGCCGTCCGCTCATCCTGTGCCCACAGGTTGCCGACCGGCAGATTGCGCCGATCACTCTGGTCCATAGCGGGAAACTCCACCGGAAGCCCGCGCTCCACCGCCGCCGCCTCCAGTGCCGCATACAGCTCCGGCGCATCCTGTTCACCCAGGGCACTGCGGCCCTGGCGAATGGTGTCCACCGCCAGCCACACCAGGGTGTCCGGGCGGTTGTTGGGCCAGGTAGGCAGTTGCAGTTCGCGCACCTGGGTGGAGATTGCGCTGGGATCAAAGGACAGATGCACATAGAGCTGATTGTCTTCCACTTCGTAGCGATAGCTCTGCACATACTGTTGCGCACGCGCCAGCAGAGGTTGCAACTGGCTGCTGGCGCCCACTTTCGCCTCACCGGTCACCCGCACGAAAACCCGCGCCAGCCCGCGCGCGCTGGCTTCAGCCCGGTCCGAGGCACCCCTGCTGGGCACCGCCTCCACCACCTGATACAGGTCGGCAATCACCCCTGCCTGTGCAGGCAGCACAGGCAACAGCAGTACCCAGGCCAAAATACCCACCGCCGGCCTGCACCTGAGCAGCTTTTTCATGAGTTGTCTCTCCGCAACATCTCGTCCGCGTCAGCCCGGACCGGAATGGATCACGCAGCGCCAGGGGCGCGGGCCGGAACCAGAAGCGGTCTATTGTATCAGTGTCGGTTTTTTCTCCCAGTCCCGAGTTCGCACATTCGCTGGGTTTTCCACTAGAATACGCGCCTTTCCCGTGCCCACTGCAGGATCAACCATGAGCGATTCCAAGCCTCAGCCCCTCAGTTACAAGGACGCCGGTGTCGATATCGACGCGGGCAATGCCCTGGTGGAACGCATCAAGGATGTCACCAAGCGCACCAACCGCCCGGAGGTACTGGGCGGTCTGGGCGGTTTCGGCGCACTGTGCGAACTGCCCAGCGGTTACCGGGAGCCGGTCCTGGTGTCCGGCACCGATGGTGTGGGAACAAAACTGCGCCTGGCGATGGACCTGGATATCCACGACAGTATCGGCATTGACCTGGTGGCCATGTGTGTCAATGACCTGGTGGTTGCCGGCGCGGAACCCCTGTTCTTTCTCGATTACTATGCTACCGGCAAGCTCAACGTGGATGTGGCGGCACAGGTGGTGACCGGTATCGGCCGCGGGTGCGAGATGGCCGGTTGCGCCCTGGTGGGCGGGGAAACCGCCGAGATGCCGGGCATGTACGAGGGTGATGACTATGACCTGGCCGGCTTCTGCGTCGGCGTGGTGGAGAAATCGGCGATTATCGACGGCAGCCGGGTAAAAACCGGCGACAAACTGATCGGCCTCGCCTCCAGTGGTCCCCACTCCAACGGCTATTCACTGATCCGCAAGGTGCTGGAGATTAGTGGCGCCGATCTGCAACAGGATATAGGCGGTAAATCCCTCGCCGAAGCCCTGATGGCGCCGACCCGAATCTATGTAAAAAACCTGCTGCAACTGGGCAAAAAGGTGCAGCTCAACGCATTGAGCCATATTACCGGCGGCGGCCTGTTGGAAAACCTGCCGCGGGTTCTGCCCGAAAATGCCCGCGCGCATATAGACACCGACAGCTGGACCATCCCTGAGGTGTTCCGCTGGTTGCGCGAGGCCGGCAACATCGATCAGCGCGAAATGTACCGTACCTTCAACTGCGGTGTGGGCATGGTGATCTGCGTTCCCGCCGATGAGGCCGATGAGGCCCTAACCGCCCTGAGGGAAATGGGTGAGGAAGCCTTTGTCATGGGCGCTGTGGAAGACAGGGACGGGGGCGAAGCCGTGACTCTGGCGGGGCTCTGATGGCGGCGGCAAAATGCAGGGTGGTGGTCCTGATTTCCGGCAGTGGCACCAACCTACAGTCACTGATTGATCAGGCGGCTGTCGACGGGGCCGACTATGAGGTGTGTGCCGTTGTCAGCAACAAAGCCGATGCCTTCGGCCTGGTTCGCGCCCGCGAGGCGGGGATCAACACCGCGCAGATCGACCACCGCGAGTTCGCCGACCGCCGCGCCTTTGACAGGGCACTGATGCAGGAAATCGACCGCCACACACCGGAGCTGGTGGTGCTGGCGGGCTTTATGCGCATACTCAGTGCGGATTTTGTCCAACACTACCGCGGCCGGCTGCTGAATATCCACCCGTCTCTGTTACCCAGGTATCCGGGGCTGCACACCCATCAGCGGGCATTGGCATCCGGTGACAGGGAACACGGAGCCACGGTGCATTTCGTCACCGAGGAGCTGGATGGCGGCCCCTGTATAGTGCAGGCAGCGCTGCCGATCAACACCGGCGACACAGCGGAAATCCTCGCCGAGCGCGTTCAGGCACAGGAACATGTCATCTATCCACTGGCTGTGTGCTGGTTCGCCCAGGGCCGACTGCGTATGGTTGGCGACAGTGCGCAACTGGACGGCGAACCGCTGCCCCGCAGCGGCAAACGCCTGGGTGGCGGCCAGTCCCTAAACTATTAGACCGGCACTTTATTGAGTTGCGAGGCTAATAGTGCACTTTTGACACCGGTGGGAGTCACAGAGAATACTGGCTGCACATTTTGTAACGGAGCCGACGATTAGTCCCGCCGCGCAGCCTTCGGCGCACGCCGGGCAGAGACACCTGGAGGTCAAATGCCGCTTCGCCTGCTCACCGCACTGCTGTTCATCTCCGCCCTGCCCGCCCTGGGCGCGGAGCTGCGCCCCTTTAACGCCGTCTACCAGGCCAGCTACAACGGGCTGGGGGTGGAGGCGACACGGAAACTCACCGGCAGGGACAACAACTGGCGCCTGGATTTCAATGCCGACTCTATCTTCGCCGGCATCGATGAATACTCCCGCTTCGTCCTACACGGCGACCAGCTCCGCCCGTTGCACTACGAATACAAGAAATCCGGTCTCGGCAGAGGGCGGGAGATAGCGCTGAATTTCGAGGCCGAACAGCGCCGGGTGGTCAACCTCACAAATCCCAAACGCTCACTGGAGGAAGTGCCTCAGGATGTTCAGGACAAATTAAGCTATCAGTTGCAACTGGCTCTGGATATCGCAGCAGGTAAAGAAAAGCTGGAGTACCGGGTAGCCGATGGCAGAAAGATCCGCGCATACAAGTTTTCCGTTGTGGGCACAGAGACGCTGCAAACCCCCATGGGCCAGGTAGAGACCATCAAGGTACAGCGCCTTCGCGAAGGCGATGCGCAAAGAGAAACCGTCATCTGGTTTGCCCCGGCCTGGAATTACGCCCTGGTCAAACTCTGGCAACAGGAGGAGGATGGCAAAAGCTACCAGATTGCCTTGACCGAATTAACCATCGACGGAAAAAACCTCGATCCCACCGACAGCACGCCTACAGATTCGTAACCAATAAAAAAAATCACGTCACGTCATGGATTTTTCAGGTGATACTCTTTATAAAGTCGCCTGTTTCCTCATGTGCAAAATTTTAGCGCTGCTAGACTTCTCACATCAGGGAATAAGTTGCGAAAAATGAGAGCTTTTTGCATGGCTCTCTGAGCTGTGCAGGGTCCATCCACTTCGCTCCGTCGTGCAATTGGTAATCAGCAATACAGAGTGGGATCTCATGAAAAAGAATCTTGTGAGCCGCGCGGCCCTGGCTGCCGCGATCAGTGCCGCTTCCAGTGGCAGCATGGCTGCCGGTTTTTATCTGCAGGAAACAAGTGGCGTCGGCCTCGGGCGCGCCTTCGCCGCGGAAAACACCATTGGCGATAACGCCTCCATCCTCGCGCGAAACCCGGCGGGCTCGGCGCTGTTCGACACCATCACCCTTTCCGGTGGCCTGACCTATATCGACCCGGAAATCGACGTCGCCGGGGATATCACCTATTTATTTCCCGACGGCAGCGGCGGCCTCGGCAGCCAGACCTTTTTCGACACCGCCAAAGACTACGCCTCCGACGCCTTCGTTCCCAACGGCTATATCGCCGTACCCATAGATCCCTGCTGGTCCGTTGGCCTGGCACTGTTTTCCAACTACGGCCTGGAGACCGATTTCTCCTCCGGCTGGCTGGCGACCAATATCAACGACAAATCCGAACTGCTGACGGTGAACATAGCCCCCTCGGTGGCCTACAAATTCAATGAGCAGTTCAGTGTCGGAGTGGCGGCAAACTTTGTTTACGCCGACGCCAAGCTCACCACCAAGGTACCGGCCAATTTCCCAATAGTGCCGGCCTTATCCAACGACTCCATTCTCCGCTACGATGATGCCGACGACTGGGACGTGAGCTGGAGTTTGGGCGCCCTGTGGGACATTGACGAACGCACCCGGCTTGGCATTTCCTACCACGCTGAAATTGATCCGGATTTGTCCGGCGACTTGAGCTCGGATTTTCTGCCCACCGCCGTTATCCCGACACTGCCGCTTTTTGACGACGCCCGTGCCAACGCGCCCCTGGACCTGCCGGATACCCTGGAGCTGGGTCTCTACCACCGCTTCAATGACCAGTGGGGCTTCGCCGCAGGGCTCACCTGGACTGACTGGGACGACTTCGAGACACTGGAAGCTTTCGTCCCCTCCGCCCGTACCGGCACTGATTTCGAACCCTTCAACCCGCTGGTATTTCGGGAGGAAAATTTTGAAAGCGGTTTTCGCTACAGTATCGCGGCGGAATACTATCCCTGTGACCAGGTCACCTGGCGGATCGGCTACGCCTACGACGAAAGCGCAGCCCGGGACGGCCTGAACCGCGCGGAAACCGCGGAAACCGGCTTCCCTGTCACCTGGCGCAGTCTCGCTATTCCGGACACTGACCGCCAGTGGGTTACATTTGGCGGCACCTATGAATACGACCAGCACTGGAGTTTCGACGGCGGCCTCGCCTACCTGTGGGGCGACGACGAAACCATACAGGAATTTACCAGTATTCCGGTGCCCACCGTCTTCGACGGTCAAACCACCAACACCGAAGCCTGGCTATTGGGCGGATCGGTAAACTACAAGTTTTAAACCCGCCGGTTTGGCAACCGCATAAAAAAGGTCGGCTATGCCGACCTTTTTTACATCCCGCGGAAACTCAACGCCCTTTCGAAGCGCCAAACGGGACAAACGGCTCCTCACCGTCAGGCATTACTCCCAACCGCACTGGCGACCCTGGTTCTGCTCATCCAGATAGGCCATCAGCGGCTGGAAATAATCGATGATGGCGGAAGCATCCAGCTCGCGCTGACCGGTCAGAGCCTCCATCGCGTCCGGCCAGGGCTTGCTGGCACCCATGGCCAGCATATTCCGCAGCTTCTCCCCGGCGGCGTCATTGCCGTAAATGGAGCAGCGATGCAGGGGCCCGGTTTCACCGGCAGCGTCGCACAGGGCGCGGTGGAACTGGAACTGCTGGATACGCGCGAGGAAGTAACGCGCATAGGGGGTATTGCCCGGAATATGATACTTGGCACCGGGATCAAAGTCGGCTTCACTGCGTTGCACCGGCGCCTCGACACCCTGGTACTCCTCCCGCAGTTGCCACCACGCCTTGTTGTAGCCCTCCGGCTCCACCTCGCCGGAAAAGACCTTCCAGCGCCATTTATCCACCATCAGGCCAAAGGGCAGGAACGCGATCTTATCCAGCGCCTGGCGCATCAGGAAACCGATGTCCTTGCTCTCGTCCGGCTCATCGTCCATCAGGTCGATTTGCTGCAGGTATTTGGGTGTGATGGACAGCGCTATGGCATCACCCACCGCCTCGTGGAAACCGTCATTGGCACCTTCCTTGTAGAGGAAAGGCTGGTCCTTGTAGATACGCTGGTAGAAATTGTGCCCCAGCTCGTGGTGGATGGTGATGAAATCATCCGCGGTTTTCTGGATGCACATCTTGATGCGGATATCGTCCTGCCCGTCCATATTCCAGGCGCTGGCGTGACAGACTACGTCCCGGTCCCGGGGCTGGGTGAACTGGGAGCGCTGCCAAAAAGTCTCCGGCAGCGGCTTGAAGCCCAGCGAGGTGAAAAAGCGCTCACCCACCTTCACCATGTCCTTTTCGTCCATACCGGACTCGACCACCAGTTCGGTGAGGTCGTAGGGAGCCTCCATATCCTCATCTTTGACCACGTCGTAGATGTTGCCCCACTCCTGGGCCCACATATTGCCGAGCAGGTGCGCGGGGATTTTGCCGTTGGGAGGCACCACCTCGTCCCCGTAGCGCTCGTTCAGCCTGGCGCGCACATGGCAGTGGAGAGCCTCATACAGGGGCTTTACCTTGTTCCACTGGACATCCATATCCGCCGCAAAGGCGTCCGGATCCATATCGTACTTGGAACGCCACATTTCGCTCAGATTGTCGTAGCCCAATTCCTGGGCGCCCGCATTGGCGATTTCCACCTGGCGCTGGTAGAGGGGCTTCATGGGCGGGGAGACCTCCCGCCAGCCAACCCAGAGTTCCTTCAACAGCTCCGGATCGCGGCTCTCCGCCATCAGGCGCCCCATTTCCGTCAATGTGTAACACTTTTCCGAGTCACCCTCGCCACTGCAGAATTTACCGGCGCCGTACATACCCTGTAGTTTGGAGCCTATCTGCGCCAGTTCGGCGGTCAGCTGCGGGTCTTTCGGCGCCGGCAGCACCAGCCCCTGCTTTAACATGGTCAGCTGCCGGCGGGTCTCCGCATCCAGGTCCAATCCATCAAACCTGGCCGCCTCGTTGGCCAGCTCGACCGCCATGGTGGTAAAGCGCTCCGAGGCCAGTGCCTCCACATACTGGGAATCGGTATTGATATAGGTGGACGCCAGCCAGCTAGCATGGCTCAATTCCTCGGCCATTTTCTCCAGGCGCCCCTGGGCATCCTGCAGAAACGCCTTGGCGTCCTCAGCGGTGACTTCGCCTCCCGCCGTCTCATCCACCGCCGCAACGACTTCCACGGATGACTGGGAGACCGGCTCGTCGGCCGGCTTCTTGTCGCAACCGGCGAATGCCGCGGCGGCTGCGATCACTAGGGCAATTTTTCTCATCGGACCCCTCTATATTATTTATTTGGATTCGGACAAAGGTGCAGCCGTTTATAACATAACCGCGCCGGCCAAAGAGACCGCGAGCCCGCAGGCCCGGGAACAACAATATAATATTCCCCCAGCCCTGGGTATTTTGGTGGAAAATCCCGCTACCGCCCAAACAGGCTGTGAAGACGGGGATGCTGAAGCGACATTCAATAAAGAGAGGAGGGAATCGTATCAGCGGGGAGATGGAGGCAGCCCAACCAGCACACCTTCGGCACATGACATCACTGCTACCGTTGCTCCCTTCCGGGCCTGGCGGGGTTCACAGCTGATCATTGCGAAGGGACCGGAGGGGCCGCCACTGCGCGCTTTGGCATCTCTGGAGTGGATGCCAAAGAGGGCGCGATTATAGAGATTCAAAGGCGCGAGTTCCAGCCCTGTTGGACTATAATGCGCGCGCAGTTTTCCCCACAAAGGCCACACCATGCACCTGTTCGTCGACAACCTGATCAATGTGGATTTCAGCTACCTTGATCACCAGCGCGGTTTGGTCGGCGAAACCTGGCTGGCACACACCGCCCTTCACGGCGCCCTGGACCAGCAGGGCATGGTGTGTGATTTCGGCATAGTAAAGAAAACCCTGCGCCACTGGCTCGACGAGCGGCTGGATCACCGCCTGCTGGTCCCCCTGGGTTCCCCGCACCTGCAACTGGAACAACGGGCCCAGCAGGTCAGCCTCCAGTGGCAGCTTGACAGCGGCGGCCATATCGCCGTCAGCGGTCCCCCGCAGGCGTTTGCCCTGGTGGATGCACCTGCGATCGAAGCGTCCAGTGTCGCCGCCTGGTGCGTGCGGCAACTGGCCGACGCCTTTCCCACCAGCGTCGAACGCCTGCAACTGAGTTTTAGCAGCGAAGCCATCAGCGACGCCTATTACCACTACAGCCACGGATTGAAAAAGCACGGGGGCAACTGCCAGCGCATCGCCCACGGCCACCGGTCGCGCATCCAGATCTATATCGACGGCCGGCGCCGCCGGGATTGGGAAAAGCGCTGGGCGGATCGCTGGCGCGACATCTATTTGGGCACCCGCGAAGACCTGCTGCCACACACCGGTGGCACAATGCTCCAGTTCGCCTACCGCGCTGGACAGGGTGATTTTTCTCTCGCCCTGCCAGCGGACCGCTGCGAACTGGTGGACTGCGATACCACCGTCGAACAGCTGGCCCAGCACATCGCCACTCAGATCGCCACCGAGGAACCGGGACACGAAGTTATGGTGCGTGCCTATGAAGGGCTCGGCAAAGGGGCCGTGGCCACCGCCACAATCTAACCCCCTTTTTTGCGCTTATCGCTGCGGCGGCTACTCAGATCAACACCCTCAACGCACCCACTGCCGCGGCCAGTGGCACCAGCAGCCATAGAGGCAGACGCAGCCATTTGAGGCACACGAAGAAAACCGCCAGCGAAAGCAGATCCTCCACCCCGCGAATGGCTGCCGGCCACACCGGATTAATCAGCGCCGCCAGCAGCAGGCCCACCGCCGCCGCGCCCACCCCCGCGATCGCCGCTGCCGCCAACCGCCAGGACTGCAGTGCCCCCCAGTGCGGCATAACCCCCAGCAACAGCAGCCACCCGGGCAGGAAAATGGCTATTGTCGCCACAACCGCACCAGCCACAGGCGCGCCATCCTGTATTCCGAGTAGAGTTCCCAAATAAGTGGCCAGTGTAAACATGGGGCCGGGCACTGCCTGGGCCAGACTGTAGCCAAACAAAAAATCCTCGGTGGGTAGCTGATGCACCAGCGGCTGCTGTTCCAGCAGCGGCAACACCACATGGCCACCGCCGAATACCAGCGCACCGGCGCGATAGAAGCTGTCGAACAGCTCCCCTCCCACCAGCCCCCAACCCAGCAGCGCCGAGAGCAGCAACAGCCCGAACAGGATCAGAGCGAGACTGGCCAAACGGCCACTGCCCGGCCGGGCCAGCACCTCCGAGGACGGCATCGGCACCCGCCCGCGCAACCACAGAGCGCCGCACAGCGCCGCCGCAGCTATCGCGACTATCTGCGACCAGGGCGACCGCCACAGGAGCACCAGCGCTGCCACCGACAGCGTAATCGCCAGGCGCGGCAGGCCCCGGCTCAGCTTTTGCCCCATCTGCCACAGGGCATCCATCACCACCGCCACCGCAAATACCTTCAGGCCGTGCATAACGCCCGCCAGCCAGCTGCTTTCCGGCCAGCGCATCAGCCACAGAGCCGCCGCCAGCATCAGTATCGCCGACGGCAGGGTAAAACCTGCGAAGGCCGCCAGCGAGCCGGCAATTCCCGCCCGCTGATATCCCAGCGCCATGCCCAGTTGCGAGCTGGAGGGGCCCGGCAAAAAGTGGCACAGGGCAACCAGGCCGGCGAAACCCTTGTCGCTCAACTGCCGCCGGCGCTCCACAAACTCCCGCTGAAAATAGCCAATATGGGCCACTGGCCCTCCGAAGCTGTGGCAGCCAAGGCGCAAAAAATCAGTAAAAATTCGCCCGCACTCGCGCGCATATGAGCCCTTTGCCCCGTCCGTCGTCCGCACCACCTGAAACCCTCCAGCTGCTTTTCACCGCACAGCCAGCTCGACTGCCGGGCTATTGACCTGGCAATCCAATAGATGATCCCTCATCAATTGGATTGTCGCCCATGAAAATCTGTGCAATTGCGCGGAATCGCTGGCTTTTCAAGGGCTTGCGCCGGCCTCCGCGCGGCGGCGGTACATCCTTGTACCGCACTAGCCCGGCAACTTGTTTAGTTGTCGGGCTAGAGTAAACAGGCCCTAATAATATCAATGCCAAACAGCCACTATAATAGGCGCCTGCACTTTCGCGAGTATGACAAATTGAACCTCATCCTTCTGCAACCAGATGACTTTTTCGCCCCGGACCGGGTCTGCCTGCGGGGACGCCGGCAGCAGCATATTCAGCAGGTCCATCGCGCCAACTCCGGCGACCGGTTGCGGGTGGGCCTGGAAGACGGGGAAATCGGTACCGGTGAGGTTGTTTCACTGGGCACCGATACCGTTGAACTGAAGGTGGCACTTGACTCCCCGCCCCCCGCTGCCCTGCCCCTGACACTGGTACTGGCCCTGCCGCGGCCAAAAGTACTCAAGCGGGTACTCCAGCAGGTCACCGCCATGGGGGTCAAAAAGCTCTATCTGGTCAACGCCTACCGGGTGGAGAAATCCTACTGGCAGACGCCCTGGCTCAGTACCGACAAGATAGGCGAGCAGTGCCGGCTCGGCCTGGAGCAGGCAGTGGACACACAGATGCCCCATATAGAAACCCGCAAGCGCTTCAAGCCATTTGTGGAGGATGAATTGCCCGGGATTGCCGCCGCCACAGAAAAGCTGGTGGCCCACCCGGTGGCCGCGCGACCCTGCCCCGTGGATAGTCCCCGGCCCACCACCTTAGCGGTGGGTCCGGAGGGAGGATTTATTCCCTACGAAGTGGAGAAACTGGCGGAAGCCGGTTTCAGCGCCGTTCACCTGGGTCCCCGTATATTGCGCGTAGAAACAGCTCTGCCGGTTCTGCTCGGCCGCCTGCTGCCCGCCCGCGGTTAAGTGCAGCCTGACTTCCAACAGGTTGTTGGAAAAGGCATACTGCCTGTTTCAAAACACGAAAAGCGAAAAATGTGATTTTCACTTTTCTCCCAAAAGCAACGATTTAGGCGTCGCCGATTTTGCCGGAACATCCATATTCCGGTATCAGGCGTCGAAATTCTTCGAACTTCAACAACCTGTTAAGCTTATTTGCGGCTACGGCGGCCATGATCTCTATATTAGTTTCCGGCGAGAGGATGGTTCCTGGGGCTCCGCCATCAATATGGGCAGTGAGATCAACTCCGACAAACCGGATTTCTTTGCCAGTGTCACCCCCGATGGAAAGTACATACTCTTCAACAGAACCATAGATCGCGATATTCACAATACGGATATTTACTGGATAGACGCAAAAATTATTGATAGGTTGAGGCAGGAAAAATAACGGATTCTTGCCCCCAACAGGGATGTTTGAGTCACAGATCAAACTTGTGACTACCGGGTTGGTCGCAGGGGGGAGCATGGGCCGAAACAGCCACCTGGCAGACCAAGCCGTCAAGGTAAAGCACCCATAAAGCGGTCGCCAAGCCCTACCCGCCACCCGATGGGAACCCCCGCTTGAATTGCGAGTTGAAGGCTGGCATAAATAGTGGAAAGCTGGTTCGACACCGGTCGGGATTGCACAAGCAAGTGATTTCAAGTAATCGCGTGGGATTGCAACGGCGACTCTCCCATCGGCAATATTCCATTGGGTAGCCGGGTCAATAACAGCAGCCATTGACTCTCTCCCAACAGCCGGGTTGCCATGAAAAAAACCACCATCGCTCTACTGTTATTGTCCCTGACATTTCTCAACCAGTCCGCACTGGCGGCCATGTCGCTCGACAAGATTATCCTGTATCTGGACGATACCCCCGACGCGCGACAGGACATAGTGGTCACCAACCCCGATCCCGAAACCCTGTATTTGCGCACGGAAATCTTTCGCGTGGACAACCCCGGTCAGCCAGACGAACGCCGTGTGCGGGTGGTGGACCCGAAGGAATTTAAACTGCTGGTCAGCCCTTCCAAAGCGGTATTGGCCAGTGGAGAGCGCAAACGCTTCCGCTTGATGTCCCTGGAGCGCGGGCTGGAACAGGAAAAGGTCTATCGCGTGACCTTCAGGCCAGTGGTCGGCGATATCAAAACCGAACGCACCGCATTGAAGATTCTGGTCGCCTATCAGGCCCTGGTATTTGTACAGCCCAAGGACGGGCAGTACCAACTGGAGCTGGAAGACAGCGACGGCGGCTGGGTCATTAAAAATACCGGCAATATCAATGTGGAGATCACTGATCTGAAACACTGTACCGATACCGGTGAATGCCACTCCATCGAGGGAGGCGGCCGCCTGTATGCCGGAGCCGGCAAGGTCCTGGATTCCAATATCAGCGGTGGTTTTCTGGAACTGCTAGCACGGGGGCGCGAAACCCGTAAACTGCAGCTGCCATTAAAATAATCAGACCCGGACACATTCCGCCCGGGCATGCTGCCAGTGCGACTTCGGACTATTCCAGCTCCACGGTGAGTGTCACAGTATCCGTGTAGCTGTTTCCGTTGGCGGTCTCCAGCTGGCTGCGGGGCACCCGCACAGTGATGCGCAGATTCTCCTCACTGTAGCCGGCGCAGTCCTCCTCCCCGTGACCGCGCCAGCGGGTGTTGGACACTACGCCTTCCCGCAGAGTCTCGGAAAACCCGTCCGCAATACTCATCACCGCAATCTCGTAACTCAGGTCGTCCACACCGCGCAGGATAAATTCGCCGTTGCCGTTCTGGCTGTCCGCAGTAATACGGAACAGCGCCGAACCTCCGGCCGGAAAGACCCCGAACAAAAATGGCGTGCCGTAAACGCAAATGTCCTGGCTGGACTCCACCGCATCAATCCCGCCTGCGGTCAGGTCCATATCTGCCAACCCCGAAACCCGAATTTCAGCATCCCGCCACAGTTCAATGGAAAAACTCACCGCCGTCATCCGTGTCGTGGGTCTACTGCCGTCACAGGGGAAAGCCCCACCAAAATCGCTCAACCCACACTGATCGATTGAGAGAGAGAATTCCGCGCTATAAAACTGGCACCGCAGCCGCGCGGTGGGCGGCAGCTCCACGCGAATCGACGCCGGCACCTGCCCCCCCAGAGCGCCACCGGAAAACAGCACGCCGCTGTCCCGATCCGGGCGTAATTCCTCGCTGGCGCCCATGCTGGCATAAGTGAGCGTAATCGGAAGGTTCCTGCCGCCAGAGCACCAGGACCCGCGCAGCACAAAGCCACCGGCCCTGGTTGGCCCGGCTACCCTCACCGAATAGGGAGTGGCCTGGGTGCAAACCGGGTCGAACCAGTCCGGGGAACAACTGCGGATACCAAAAGTAATCTCGCCCTGCGCCACAGTATTACTCTGGTATTTGAGACGGTTGGCCGTGTCCTGCAGATGGCAGACACCGACCAGGCGTTCATCGTAACCCGCCTGTGAGGGGTCAGTCGGCGGCCCGGCGCCATTGTCACAGGGACGGGCATTGGACGAGTCGGCAGCCGCCGGTAGTATAGCGACCGGCAACACCAGACATAGAATCACAGTTATCGAAACGCTAATGCCGGACATAGTGTTTTTGTGTGTGCTCGCAATTTGCCTTGTCCCAGTCGATGTCCCCCAGGTTCAGCCAGTGTTTACCACTTGTGTGCTCCCGCACCGGGGCCAGGCACTTCTCCCAACTTATCTCCATTGACCGGATTGACTGTGGATCCCGGTGTATTTCGATCTGGAATACACCAAATTCGTCGGTAACCGCGCTACTGCCGGCAAGGGTTATTTCTGTATTCGCCGCCGGTTTTCCAGCGCGGATCAGGCGGCCCAGCACCAGCGTCACCGGAATAACCCGGTAGGCTGCCACCGCGACATTTCCCGGATAGAGGGTGATCCTATCCTGCATTTCCCGGTAATCGTGAAACCCGCCCGCCATGGGCCGCAACTGGATGTCATAACTTCTGAACGAGGGCAGATTGATCACCGAGCGACCGCCGCCCCTGGCGTAGCCGCGACGCAGCCCGTCCACCAGTACCTCAAACGGCTGGTCGTCGCTGCCGGCGATACTCACCAGCACCGCACTGTTGGTGGCGCTCTCACCACCCCAGGCAAAGGCATCGCCAGTGGCGATAAAACTGGTGGACAAGCTGCCCAGATAGTTCAGCGAATCCCGACTGCCGCCAGCGCGATAGTCCAGCGTCGAACTGAGCTGGCCGCGGCGGCCGGCAATACGGGTGTGGCTGCCCAGGCGGTAACCCTCAGAACCTGTCTCGCCGGAAAACTGCTGCTCCATTTCCAGCGCCCAGCGATCCCCATCGCGCCAACTAGACCGGAATCCCACGCGGTTTTGCTGCCCACCAACCCGGTCACTGTTGGTACGTGCCCTGGTGGTATGGCTCCAGTGGTCACCGCGGAAACGGAACTCGAATGCGGCGCCGGTAAAATACTGTCCGTCGGCATCGCTGTGAGTCAGTGTCATCTCCCCCTGCCAGCGGCGGCTGCGGAAAAAATCCCGGCGGTATTCCAGCGTGGTGAGCCGGTTGGCACCACCGATCTCCGAGTCGAAAATCACCTGCGGCTCAAGGAAAGTGCCGCGGCTGCGTTGCGCATAGCGCAGGGACACGCGGCCGCCGGCCAAAAAGCCGCTGACCTGGGCGTTGCGCTGCCGGTAGCCGGGTCCCAACAGGGAAAATTCCCGCCCCAAACTCTCCCCGGAACCGGATTGCAAACGCGTTTCCGCAACGCTGAAGTTGAACAGACTTGTGTTCAGCTGCGCAAGCAGCCGGTGGCCATTGCGACCATCGTCGCCGCGCACCAGGCTCGGGGACAATTCCAGAAACTCCCCCACCCAGCGCCCGCCAATTTCAAACAGGCTTTGCTCTCCCATGACGGCGACACTGGCAAATAGTCCTGTGTCGTCAAACAGTCGACGCGCCGCGCCCACCTGAAAAAAATAATCATCCTGCGGTTGCGGCAACAACCCATCACGCAGACCCTGTGCCGGTCGGCCAGCCTGCACTGACCAGCGCCACTCCCCGGGAGGGGGCAGCAGTGAATCCTTGGAGAAAAACTGCCGGTAGCGGGCGAGCGGTCGGCCAAACTCGTCAAAACTCCTGATTTCCACCTCGTAGCTACCGCCCGGCAGAGCCGAAGTATCCAGCAGCCGATTGCCCGCTTCCAGCAGTTCGCTGTACAGCAGGCGGTTGTCCCTGTGGATTTCCACCCGTCCGCGCACAGGCATGTTGATGTCCAGCAGTGTACCCTGGCGATAGCGGTCATCGGTCCGGCTGTTGTTGGAGCTGAGGTATTCGACACCGTACAGGTAGGGGGAAGCCGCAAAGCTGGAAAAGTCCCCCCGGGGCTGGATCAATCCCGCCGAGTAGGCCCGGCCGCGATAATCGCGACCCCAATAGAGTTGCGCAACCTGACTGTCGCCCCCATCCGTCGCCGACCACTGACCGTAAAGGGCACTCTCGCCGAAACTCAGGATCGACTGGCCGAACAGAGAGATACTTCGCGCATCCTCCAGGTCGCCCACCCGCACCCCCGACCAGGTAGCGGTCAAACCCTGCACCAGCGAAACATCGCTGGTAGAGTCGGGCAGGAATGGATTTTCAATCGCCGCCTTCTGCGGCAGCAGTTCCGGGGCCAGAAACAAATCGACCCGAAACCGGCTGGCGTCATAGATAAGCGCCAGGTGCTCGGGGACCACAACTCCGCAATCCCGCTGCTGGGGCGAGTAACACACCCGGTGGGAGTTGCGTGCCTGGGCCTCCCGCAGCAATTCCAGCACCCTCTCTGGGTACAGTGTGGGGGGCAGCAACTGCAGGACAGTATTCGGGTCCGAAAAACGCAGAGTATAGGGGTCCACTTCCACCATGGCCGAACCGATGGCGCGGCCGCCGTAGTAAAGATCCGCAACCAGCCGCTGCGTTTCCGTCAGATCGGCAAAACCCTCCGGGACCCCGGTGCTCACCATAAAGGCTTCGCTGGCTGCCAGCCCCTTATTGCCCAGGGTGACAAGGACCACCGCAAGCAGTATCTGCCTAGTCGCGCGATTCATGATTGTGGGCGCCAGGGCGCCCCCGGAGAAACGGCGGAATGACCCGCTTACAGCGCGGTTACAGTCACGGTCAGGGTATCGCTATAGGAGGTCTCGTTGGCCGACTCCCAGACTGCCGCGTCCACAGTCACAAATACACGCGCATTGTCACTCTGGCAGTCCAGGTTGCCATTGCGCGCAAAGCTGCCGGTAATATCGCCGTTGACATCCGCACCGGTACCGGTGGAATTGGCAACATTATCGATAAACGCCGCAGTGTAAGGCAGGTTTTGACTGGTTCCGTTCAGCTGGAAGGGATCACTGCCGACACCGCCACTGGAGCCGTTCTGGCTGGACAGGTTCACGCTGTAGCTAGCGAAGCCGATACCACCCACACAAATATCTTCCGTGCCCACAATCGGGGCACCAAGCGTAGCGGCGGTTGTATCCAACAACATATTGTTGAAGTTCTTCACAATGATCTGGGTTGGGACATTGAGTGTGATATCGAAGTCACCACTGGAGCTACTGCTACCCGCCACACCGTCGTTAGCGGCAGATGTGCTCACAGAGGTCATAGCGGCCATAGCCGCGGTGAGAGAACAAATGAGTATTCTTTTCATAGCGGACCTTCCTGGTACCAAAGTTATCGTTATTCCCCCGGCAACCAAATAGACCCTTTGGGCCAGTCTGGCTTTCGCTCTTGAAGCACCGTGCAACCGCCATCTGCTTTGTTCAAGCATTCAGGCCGGCCAGTGTTGGCATCCCCGACCCCAATCTCACCAACAGGCGCGGTAGCTTGGCGGTTCCGGTAGTAGCCAGGCCGGAATCGCCCGACGCCGGGTAGTGTTTGTTGTTGTCGCAGCGCCTTGCGCAGCTTGCATCAATGATACGGGTTTTGTGATCTATGTCACTTATTTTATGTGCGCCAATTCTCACTAAAGTAGAAGCACCCAGGCCGGCCCGGGCAGAAAACCCTCTTTCCGGCCTCCCTGTGCCCGGCTCCCCACTGGCGATATAATCCCGCCCATTGACTCAGACCCCATATGTATCCAACCAGGTTGACAATGTCCGTGAGAACCAGAATCGCCCCCTCCCCCACCGGTGATCCCCATGTGGGCACCGCTTACATCGCCCTCTTCAACCAGTGCTTCGCCCGCGCCCAGGGCGGCAAGTTTGTGCTGCGCATTGAGGATACCGACCAGCAGCGCAGCACCGCCGAATCTGAACAGGCCATCCTCGACAGCCTCCGCTGGCTGGGCCTCAATTGGGATGAGGGCCCCGACGTCGGCGGTCCCCATGGACCCTACCGCCAGAGTGAGCGCGGTGAAATCTACCAGAAATACTGCGCCCAGCTGGTGGACAAGGGCCATGCATTCCACTGCTATCGCACCGCCGCTGAGCTGGAGCAGCTGCGCGAACAACTGCGAGAGGCCGGCCGCACCGCACTGAAACCCAGCGACCTGGCCCTGCCGGCAGAAGAGGTGGAAAGGCGCCGCGCCGCAGGTGAACCCTATGTGGTGCGAATGCAGGTTCCCGAGTCCGGCACCTGTGTGGTGGAGGATTTGCTCCGCGGCGCGATCGAGATTGACTGGGCCCAGGTAGACGCACAGATACTGCTCAAATCAGACGGTATGCCCACCTACCACCTGGCCAACGTGGTGGACGACCACCTGATGGAAATCACCCATGTACTGCGCGGTGAGGAATGGATAAATTCAGCGCCAAAGCACCAGCTGCTATACGAGTATTTCGGCTGGGATATGCCCGTCCTCTGCCACCTGCCACTGCTGCGGAATCCGGACAAGACCAAGCTGTCCAAGCGCAAGAATCCAACCTCTATCCTCTACTATCAGCGCGCAGGCTTTATGCCCGAAGCGCTGCTGAACTACCTCGGCCGTATGGGCTGGTCCATGCCGGACGAGAGCGAGAAGTTCTCTCTCCAGCAGATGTTGGCGCACTTCGACATTCACCGGGTATCCCTGGGGGGACCCGTCTTCGACGTGGAAAAACTGTGCTGGCTGAACGGCCTGTGGATTCGTGAGCTGGAAGACGAGCAACTGGCGGACCGGTTGCAGCAGTGGCTGCTGAACCGCAACAACCTGCTCAAGGTACTGCCCTATGCGAAAGAGCGCATGGAGACTTTCTCCGACTTCGCCCCCCTGGTGGGCTTTCTCGCCGCCGGCCAGCTGCCGCTGACAGAGGCCAGTTTTGCTGACAATAAACTCGCCCTGGAAGACCAGAAGAAGCTGCTCCAGTTCGCCCTGTGGCGTTTGGAGGGCCTGCGGAACTGGGATAGGGACAATATCTTCCAGGCGGTGAAATCCCTGGCTACAGCCATGGATATCAAACTCAGGGATTTTAACGCCCCCCTCTTTGTGGCCATTAGCGGGACCACTGCGTCATTTTCGGTCATGGATGCCATGGTATTGCTGGGGTCCGACCTCACCCGGGCCCGCCTGCGCCACGCGGTGGAAGTCCTGGGCGGCGCGGGAAAGAAGGTGCTGAAGCGCTGGGAGAAGGAGTACGCCTCCCTGGCCTGAACCCGGCGCCCCCCCTCCTGTTCGGCGCCGGTCCAGGAGGGCCGGCCGATTCCATGGTATGACCGTAACTAGTTGATTAAAAAGTTATTTTTCCCCTTGACAGAGGACAGCGCCCTGTTAGAATGCGCCCCGCTCGCGACGGAAAGCAGGCATCAAGGGGCTATAGCTCAGCTGGGAGAGCGCAACACTGGCAGTGTTGAGGTCAGCGGTTCGATCCCGCTTAGCTCCACCAAATTTTCCTTGTTTATCAAGGACTTGCTGGGAGAGGGTTGTCAGTTTCAACCTAGCGCACAAAAACTCCCAAGCATTGAAAAAGGACCCTCTGGGTCCTTTTTATTTGCCCGCCACTAAAACTCCCCATCGATAACTTTCTCATCCAAATAGATCCCAACTTCTTCGTAATCAATCCCGTGTCCAGCCTGGTAGTGCCGGGTCACCTTCTCGTCCGTATATGCCATCAGGCGTTGCACATCTTTGATGTCGTAGCCCATACGTTTAAAGCGGTCCGAGGCTGGGCTACGGACCTCGTGAAAGGTTTGAGCCATCTTTATGAGCTGCTGAGTATCGCGCTGAAAGATCGTTTATCGGCATCAGCCTGAAGCACAAGGGTATACATGGCAGCCGATTCATACACCTGGATGATCTTGAACCCGCGCTAGGCGAGCGCACCAGGCCTAGAGTCTGGCGCCACTAAAGAACCTTTCTGAGCTGTATAAAATTTATCGAGCAAACTGATTTGAGTAATATTTTTGGACAACTGGCACCAGATTGCCTCTGGCACAGGAATCGGGATAATAGCGGTAATGGGTACTACAACCTATAAGTTAGGTATATAGGTCATCGATATGCTTAGGATTAAATCAACGCGTTCAGGCAGAGAGTTAGCCTTCACCAAATATGATGGCGAGAATTTCTCGATCGAACTCAAGGGTGGTATCAGTGCAACTATTAGGGTATACGGTTATGCTCCTCATTCTCATGACTTATCTCACTGGTTCTCAGAGCTTGGCAAGCAAATTCATCCCTGGGATGGAGAGCTCGTTTGGGAGTCACTAGAAGGTGAGTTCAAAATCAAAGCTATCTGCGATTTTCAAGGTCACGTATATTTTCAGGTTTCATTAAGACCGCCTCCCGGAACATTTGAAGAGTCATTTATTTCAGTGGGCCTCCAATCTGAGTTGGGCCAACTTGGTAATATTGCCAGTGAAGCTAGGCGGTTCTTTGATCCATCAAATACCTAACCAAAACAAGTAGGTTGAATGAATAGCTTAGGCTTTGCACATATTGTGCGGCTATTCAGGCTTTTAGTCTCGAACAATATGCGCACAATATTTGTCGCCCTTATTGTGGACATTAAATTAAATCATGGTTGCCTATCGTGAAATATTACTATTTCCCCTGCATCTTCCTTGTATCGGTTATAGGTTATTTTACGCCATTTTATTTTGAAATTTCTCCCTCAACACCAATGGCCTATGGGTATGCTTTTGTTGGACTGATTTGGGTTGTACTTTTTAGTACACTATGGGCTTTCTCAATTATTTATCCAGCATGGGCTTACTACAAATCAAAATTAAACAGGAATATTATATATTGCAGTGCATCAATCTGGGTTATATACATGGTTTGGTTAGGGTTTGCGGCTCATGGTTATTTGGTTACGGTTTAGCACTCTACTAGCAGTGCTGATACTACAAATCATGTCTGCCCAGGCAGGTGAGCTCAAACCATTTTCCAGCGACGGTTGCAGCGCATTCCCTGATGGCACGTTTGAACAAAATGATTTGTGGCTCGCATGCTGCCAAGAGCATGATTTTGCTTATTGGAAAGGTGGCACCTATCAAGAACGACTTAGATCGGATGAAAAACTAGAAACTTGTGTTTCTAAAGTTGGTGAGCCAAAAATTGCTCTGCTTATGCTTACTGGGGTTAGGGTCGGAGGCTCACCGTTATTCCCTACGCAATTTAGGTGGGGTTATGGATGGCCATACCCTAGGTTTTACGGTGAGCACACCAAACAAGAATTAGAGCAAATAGAGCACTTAACAAGTAAAAGTATGGGGAACCGAAAACCAGCACCGTCGCTTTAGGCATATGCGTTAGGCATAGCCATTCACTAGCGAGCGAGGTATAAGTCCCTTTTGATAAGAATTATGGAGAATTTACTTAGATTTGCTTCCAAGGATGAATTCAGGATAATAGTGATTAGTATATAAGTGCCAAGAACAAAGATGAGCAATTTAAATTACCAACCTCCAAAATCCACCTTAATCGAGGTTAACACTCAGACCTCAACTGTGGGAAAATGGTTGGCTCTAATTGGATCAATAACTCTTTTGTCTCTACCAATTGGAATTACCTCGACCATAATTTCAATGTATCACCTTTTTCAGGAAAGAACCGTACAAGGGGCAGGGAGCTCAGAGTTCATTGCAAGCGGCATGTCTGATGCCCTAGTCTCCACAATACTGGGATTAATCTTTTCTTTGCCTGGCGCAATTCTTTTGTGTATCTCCATTGTGTTTTTTAGGCATCGTCGGCCATGGGTTTTTAGCAGGCTGTTGAAAAATCAGGGAATTCTTCAACAGCGCCACTTTCAGTTTTCAAAAATAGGATAAAACAAAGATATCCTATCGGTTTTGATGTTGGATTCTCGGTATCTTTGGGCCATTTCCGCCTCATCAGGCGGACCCTCCCTGCAGATTCACCATCCGCGTCAGGTTCCAGCCGATAAACGTCATGTTGAACACAGCGTTGACGCGCGCCAGACCTCGCACTTTGATTTGACGGATCAGACCCACCGTCTTACCCCAACCAAACCCTTCTTCGATACGCTTTCTCACTTTCATACTGGCAGCGTACCCCTCGTGCCGGCTGGTACGGCTGTCGATGGCCGAGCCACCGCGACGTTTATCGTTACGCGCCACATGTGGGGTTACATTCATACCGCGGCAGGAATCGACAAACTCCCGGGTATCGTAGTTCTTGTCAGCACCTATTGTCTTGCGACGAGAGCCCGGTAGCTCTGCCAGTAGGTCGACAGCGGTGTCTCTTTCGCCGCGCCCGGTAGCCAGGCTGGTGCGCGCCTTTACCATCAAGCCATTGCGGTTCTCCATCAGGGTGTGACCAAGGTAAGCCAGCTTTGCTTCACTACCTTTTGACTTCTTGAAACTGCGGGCATCCGGATCGGTCTTTGACTCATGGGTGTCATTCAGGCGCTTTTCTCCGTGAAAATCGACCTCTTGATTGCGCCCACCGCCTGTGGAATCTGAATCATCTTCATCCTTTGGCCGAAAGCTTTTCTGCGAGGCCCAGGCCTGTATCAGTGTGCCATCCACACTAAAATGCTCTTCACTGAGCAGGTTGCGTTTACGCGCTATGGCGACGACTTCTTCGAACAGTGCTGGGATAACGTCGTGCTCCAGAAGGCGATCCCGGTTCTTACTAAAAGTAGAGTGATTCCAAACCACATCATCCACCGTCAGACCGACAAACCAACGAAATAGCAGGTTGTAGCTCATTTGTTCCATCAGTTGCCGCTCGCTGCGGATGGTATACAGAACCTGCAACAACTGTGCGCGCAAAAGGCGCTCAGGCGGAATAGATTCCCGCCCCCGCTCAGAATAGGCGCCACAAAGCAGCCAATCGATGCGCCGAAGCGCCTCGTTAAACAGCGATCGGATTGAACGTAACGGATGGTTTTTGGGCACGAAGCTCTCGAGGTGTACCGTTGTAAAAAGAGCTTCTTGAGTGATATCAGCGCCACGCATGTCGGAGTAAGACCTAGTTTTTATCGTACGAAAATTTTATCAAAGCCGCTGATGATGCGGGACAATTTCAACAGCCTGCTAGCTTATCTAGCGAGGCTGTCTTGGATGATACGCCACACATTCGCTCGTCTTCAATAAGGTTCCCCCTGAAGCCGGGCCCTACTGGCCACCCCCGCCCCTGGCGCCGGGGTGTCCTGTGGCGTAGCGCGACCATTGGTGTGGTGCTTTACTTCAGCCGCGCACCGCCCTGGCAGCGCGACCTCTGCCCGGATTTATCGTTTCCTTTTCCCCAAGGACCGCGCCTGCGGCGAGAGTAACGGTGCAAAGCTAATCGCTTTGATAACGCCTTTCCGCCCCAAGCGATTTAAGGAGCCCATAAAGATGGCCGTATTCCCCTGTCGATTGTCTGAGCCACTACAATTGGAAAGCTTTTATACCATTACGCCCGTAGCCATCCACGACGATATCGTGGAGTTGGACATTGCGCCATGCGAAGTTGGTCGCCCCCTTTGGCTCAAGCGCTTATTTGAGCTGCAGGAGCAAGCCTGGGAGCTGGCGGACCACCAGGCCATGTACCCCTCCTCCCATACACCAGCCCCAGCCCCACCGAAATCGACCAAAGGAAAGCGATCTTGATCTCAAAAGCGGGGCATCTCGAAATGACGGGCGCTCAGAGCCATACCGCCAGTGCTTGTCTCCTCCTCACAATGAGGGGAAGTAAACGCAGTCAATACAGTGTACCCCTCTCCACCGGTGCCCTTGTCATTGGGCAAGACTTGATCGTTGGGAAGGGATACCGCAGCATTGGCCCTTAACAGGCTATTGAAAACAGTGTTTTTCAGCAGCCTGCTGTCCCGAACAGGGATGTTCGGGCCACAAATCAAGCATGTAACTGCTGGTTTTGTCTTGGAGGATTTGTGGACATCCGCCGCATACTCTGGCGTTATGCCAATGGATATATCAATGCCAATTTTAAAAAGCGTAAAAAGGTTTATATTTCTTGGTCCTGTCTTTTTTATCACTACCGTAAGTGCAGGCGATAACAAGGCCCCGGATTTCGAACAATACCCGGCAGAACAGCATTTAGAGCAAGAACCACTAGCAGGCTGTTGATTTTGTCGCCTGAGAACATTGGGTTAGATACAATACGGAAAACGATAACCCACAGAGGATTTTGGTTCAGTGCGCGGTATGGATGTTTTTCAGGAGTCTCTTTTCACAACAGTGCAGTTGGAATCGTT
>NZ_JBFLAB010000120.1:0-4112 GCF_040742695.1 Microbulbifer discodermiae
AATGAAGTAGAGCGTCTGTTTCGCCGCTTGAAAGGTTTCCGAAGAATATTTAGTCGATTTGATAAGTTGGATGTCGTTTTTAAGTTCTTCATCAACTTTTCATTGATCGCTGACCGGCTAATTAGTGTTAACAGGCCCTAGCAAGAAAGCATAAATACTTGATATTTATGCACTCAAATAGTTGTTACAAGAGGAGCCGCCATCCAAGAATTTTCAACATTGCTATCTATGCTAAAAAATAGAAAAAAACACATCTATTTTCACTTACCTATTACCAAGGTGATCAACTTTCCACTAGCTGAAATAGATAGCAAATATTAAACAGGCATATAGGTATACGCTAGCTTTAGGTGGGGCACTTGGAAGTATTTCAAAATCCCGGCGTATGCACCTATAAAAAGGACAAATTCAATGAAAAAAATTCAAATTCAATTGATCTGCGCCCTGACCATAGTATTTTTTTTATCTGGATTATCCGCAAAAACTTTCGCTGATGGACTTCCAGGCAAGAATACTGAAAATCCAAACCAACCTACTGGTGGCACTGCCTTATTGATGGCAAACGGCATTTACGATCCCTTCGACCCAGATTTCATCCCGCCAACACCAGATGAGTTCGACACTATTATCATGGGTCGAGATGAAGCGGAGAAGCTTGAGCGCCGACAGCTGGCAATCGATTACTTTAAAGACCGCTTTGGCATAGATTTAACCAATGGATCTGCGGATTTTGGCAACATTGTACTGATGGAATCCGTTTTTGATCCAAGGAATAACTATCGCGCCTACCAGTTACCATCGAAAGCGAGAAAAAGGCAGAAATCCTCAAAGGTAGGCTGGATAGTTTATGATCGACAGTATGTTATGTTTGTGGGCGCACAAGGGCTAAGCTCTACCTTAACCGGATCCTGGGGAGGTAGTACTGGCATAGTTGTAGCGGCCGGTACAGTTGCTGTAGATGGTGATTACCTGGTTCAGGGAACCAATCACTTTCAGCTAAGCCACCCTAAAAACTTGTATTTAAGGTTTCAGAGTGTCGATCCAATTTTCAACGCGGCCTCGGGAGATATAAAATTCAATTGTGTTTTGCTAGATGAAGATGGAGAAATCATCGGCGCTGCTATCGGCCGACAGGAGTTTGTACCGCTGGGTGATGGCAACCTCTTTCAAATGGCCGTGCAAAATGTATGGCAGTTTCCTGCTCCACTATGGGCGCTTCCATAGTATCGCCTAAACTGCGCGTGACATTCGCTAGACACTAGTTTTCACAGCCTTAAACACTGAATTGGCAGTCGGTGATATGCTACTAATTTGAGCAAGCTTCTTCGGGATTGGTTACCACTATTTGCAATCCTGTACTGTTATGTGGATAGCCAATTCCATAAATAGGCAAATTTTATGAACCGCAAGATCTTCTATGCGGTTTTACGGCGCCGTGAAAACCGTGTATTCGGGACGTCGCTATCTAAGCGGCAGGTAAAGGGTATCGAGGGGATTCTCGATGCCTTCGAGACCCATGGTGACGGCCGGCCAAAAACACTGGCCTACGTCTTGGCAACCGCCAGGCATGAAACAGCCGGGCGCATGGTACCGGTGCGCGAGACCCTGGCCAAGGATGACGCCACCGCCCGCCGCAGGCTGCGCAAAGCCAGATACGCGCAGCCGGAGCCCCCCTATGGACACAGCTATTACGGCCGGGGGCAGGTACAACTGACCTGGAAACGGAACTATGAGCGTTCCAGTGCCGATGCCGGGGTCGATTTGGTCAAGTTCCCCGATAAGGCACTGGAACCCGAGATAGGCGCACGCATTCTGATCTGCGGCCTTTTGGACGGCCGCTGGAACAGCAGTGGACACGGTATCGCCCACTATCTGCCAAGCTTCGGCAAGGACGATCTAAAAAACGCCAGACGCACTGTAAATATCACCAATAAATGGCAGCTGATCGCCGGGTATTACCGCGCCTTCCTAAAGGCTATCAATGAGGCTGGCGGCTTGGAAACCCAGGAAACAATGCTCATCCAGACAGCCGCCAGGGAAATCAATCACCCTACTTTCAAGCCAAAGCCAAAATCCTAAAAAATACAAACCCTTCCGGTTCAAGCCATGGCCTTCACTTCAGCCACGGCCGTATCAATCTCTGCCGGAGCGTTGAGCAGGCTCGGTGCGAAGCGGGCATAGGATTTGCGGTAGGGCGTAGCACTGGCAATGATCCCCCTATCGTGCAGGCGCTTAACAACATCCACCTGGGGTACACCATCGACGTCGAAGCATACCAGACCGGATGAAAGCTCCGGTGACATCGGCGTGTAGAGCTTGACGTGGTCCAGTTCGGCAAGTCCCTGCTTGGCCTGCAAATTCAAAGCATGAATGCGCTCTTGCACCCGCGCCTTGCCCAGGGATAGATGCAGATCGAAGGCTGCGGGCAGGGCCCAGCGATACTCAAAAGAATGAAAGCCGCCCGGAGTCATGTGCTGGCCTACCGGCACCTTATCCGGCGTCGTCAGGCCCAACCAAACATTATAGCTTTCGCTAAAGCTGGGAATGACAGGACGGGTCATAGACCAGGCGCGCTCGTTGCCCCAGATGACACCAGTGCCGCGCGGGCCGAAGACCCACTTGTGGGTGCCGGCCATAAAAAAGTCACAACCCAGTTGGCTGATGTCCTGATCTTCGACACCGAATCCATGCACGCCATCTACACAAAACAGAATCTGGTCGCGCTTATCACGCTTAAAGTTAGCCTCGTCGATGACGTTAGACATGGCTTTGATCGGCAGCTTGACACCGGTAGAGGAGTGCACCCATGTACAAGCGAAGACCCGGGTCTCGGATTTAAGGGCATCGCGCAACCGGCTGCAGACACCATCTACCGACACTTGGGCTGGATCGTCGTACAACGAAACCTGGCGAACGCTGGCCCCAGTGCGCTTGGCGCGTAGCTGCAGCGATAAGTCGGTGGAATAATGGTCGTGAGTGGTTTGCAGCACCTCCGTACCGGGGGCGAGTTGCAAGCCGCTGTAGACCATGGCCAGGCTCATGGTGGTGCTGTCGGTGAGCGCGATTTGACTGCCGGTGCCGCCCATGTAGCGTGCCGCGCTGTCGGTGATTTTGCCATCAATGGTCTTGAAATGGCGGTGCCAGTAATCGGCTGGGTTTTCGTCAAAGGCCCTTCGATGCATTTCGATGGTCTCCGCAACCGGGCGCGGATGCGAAGCCAGTAGAAACGTCGCCAACTGTATGTAGTCGCGGGTCAGTGGAAATAGGTCGCGGAATGCGTCCCAATTTGTCGCGGCGCGGCCAATGCTCGCCGGAGCAGCCTGTGCTACGCCAGCGCCGTCCAATGTAACGGTGCCGATTACCAGCCCCGCTCTCTGCAGAAACTCCCTTCTCTTCATGATCGCCCCCCGGAGCGCTTTCCATAAGCTCCCACCATAGACTACAGAGACCACAATGCCAAGCGCTCAATAACAATTCTAATTAGATCTCTATTGCAGATAATTTTGGCTCAGGAAAAGTTATTTTTATGTAAAACCTGAACATAAGTAGGCCTTACCATAGTCAAACCAGTAATCCACTGTTTTTCGAGGAGTTGTGTCAGATTAATCTGAACCAATCCATGTCAGATCAAATGCGATAGCTCTGTCTCTGTTAAAATCCAGATAAAAAGATTACGATGCCAAAAAAATCAAGTGATGTGCTATCGAAAACAGTATCTGCAATGGTCAAGGAGTATCGCCCCAAAAAATTTTGGGCACCAGCTATTTCCATTCCATCGCAAGCCTCCCCACTAAGTGGACAATTCAAAACTACAACCTTCTGCCCGTTAATAAAGCCCGGCTGGTGTGAGCCCGAAAGAAATTACCAGTTCAATATATCTCCCGGGAAATGGCTTTAACTATAACGACGGCAGGAAAACTCCTCCTCCCTGAAGTATTCGTTTTTGAACATGAAATCACGGTACCCATTAACAGGCTGTTGAAATTGTCCCGCATCATCAGCGGCTTTGATAAAATTCTCGTACGATAAAAACTAGGTCTTACTCCGACATGCGTGGCGCTGATATCACTCAAGAAGCTCTTTTTACAACGGTACACCTCGAGAGCTTCGTG
>NZ_JBFLAB010000121.1:0-4077 GCF_040742695.1 Microbulbifer discodermiae
TAGTCCGTCTTGAAGGCGGGGAAAGCTCGCCACCAAGGCCCGTAAGGGTAAAAAATGGCCTTAAATCGTCTATTTGGGCCGAGAATTGCGGATTCAAACGATTACCGTGTTTGAATCTGGCTGAAAATCAACAGCCTGCTAGTGCAAACCTCTATTGCCTGATTGAGATAGCGAAGAATTTGGAGGTTGTTTTTATAAATCTCCCGGACACAAAGGCCAATGATGATATTAAGAAATAGATGCCTTGGTCACTCAAGGAAGAATTGCCAGGTAAGGCACCTGCTTAAATACGAATTTTATAGCAGGCGCAGATCAGATATTACAGCGTTGCGCAATTAGGCTTGTTTGCCAAGGCAATTTAAGGTATAAATTTTAACTCAAATTATTTCCATGTAATCGTTCGTGATTCTTTATAAGATTTATAATTTTGGATCTATTATGAGTAAGATTAGCTTGCCGAGCATACTAATTCCCCTATTTTTACTAACCACGCTTTTTAGTTTGGCAGCCAGGGGCGATGACACTATAGAGTCAGTATCTGGCATTGGGATTTCCTTTGATGCTAAGTCGACAACAGTGGAAGATCATCAGGTTATTCTCGGACATAAGATTGATCGTAAACTCAAAGAAGCACTAAAGACTAAGATAGTTGATAGTGGCCGATACAATGCAGACAGTAATATAAAGCTTTGGGTTTCATTTTCAGGCTATCGACTTGAGCCTGAAATGAAGCTACATGAAGTTGATAAATTGAGCGCGCATTTACTATTTGTGAAAGGAAATAAAACTATTAAACGGGTAGATGATGTTACGGTTTATATAAAGATGAAAGATGTGTATAGCCCTAAAATCACTCACTCGGATGAACGGGTTCATATAAGTGCGGTTACTTACACGGGCATCGAATCAAGAGTAGATGGTCTTGTCAGGGCGTTAGCAAATAGAATCGATAATACAATTAATCATATCGTACCTGAAACGGATAGATTTGGTGGTGTAAAAGGTGGATTTGGTAGATCTCGCAGGTGATGCAGAGTCCTGTGTCAGCCAACAACCTTAGAGGCTGATGTGCTTTTCTATTGACCCCCCGGGAAGTGGTTCGCCAGCTGGGGCAACTTGAGGCTTCTATTTTGGATTGGATGCGTCCAGCGCTTGGGGTTTTTAGTATACCGACATACAGCAGCTTGAGTAAGCTGTTCCCGCTGACGAACCTACCCTTGTGTTGGTCAGCTTGCGGAACCGGCGGTGGACGGCTTGGACCGTGTTGGTAGTCTAAATCGCTTTACGCACCACCTGTCCGCGACATTTAAAGTAGGAGAGCAGGATAGGCCGCTTGTTTTGAATCCCGAGCGCACTGTGCGGCTTTGTGCTGGCACCTGCTATGGGGTAATCGAATTCGATAAGTGCAGCAGCGGCCGGAACCCACCGTACATCATCCGTTTGGCATCAAAAATCGGCCTCGATGCATGGGTCAGGGGATTGATCAAATCCTCCATCCTCGGGTCGGCTGCGACTTTCTCATTTATAAGATCGCGGGCCTCACGGGATTCAAATACAATCCAACCAAAGATGATGGCTTCATCCTCTTTTGCGTTCGCCATATCAGCGAAAGGCCGGGTGCCCTGCAAACTAAAATCGTCACCTACATATTCTGAATAATCCAGTGCACCATGTTCCTTCCAGATCTCCGCGACCTTTTCTACAACTTCTCTATAGAATTTAAGCCGGTCGCGGGGTACGGGGAGTACAAATCCGTCGATATAGTGTGTCATATTATCTACCAATCTTATTATTTTGGGTTTATGTCCTGTCGTAGAACGATCAAATTACTCTATTGAAATTGCTCTAATTGGTATTATTAGAGCAAAACTTGAAGCGATGGAAAACACGCCCAGTTTAAGCAGCTTGTCAGGTTCTTTTTTGGCAGAACTTAACTGCTGACTATTTCCACGGGACCGTGATCATCGCAATGACCATCATGAACGTGATGCAAACGACCATTTACTATGTAATCCACATGATCTTCATGTGGCACAGCTTCATGTCCGCAATCAGGGCCGTGAATATGACCATCACAATCATCTACTGGCGAACATGTATTAGGGTTTTTTTCGCTTACCTGAATGACATGTTCATCACAATGATCGCCATGCGGATGATGAAGATGACCATCATACACATAGTCCACATGGTCGTTATGTCGAATTGCTGTGTGGCCACAATCCGGACCATGAATATGCTCTGGATGAGCGTGCGTATTTGAACATTTCATACGTATTCTCTCGCGTATTAGGCGCGTAAATTAACTTTAGATTAACTTACCCCATCATTCAAAGTAGTCTCATCTTGCGGAGAGCCCAGCCCCTTATATTGGGATTGCCATAATCGCTGTTCTGGTGAATAGGCAGCAGGAATGAATTACGTACAACTTATAAAAATTTCGCTTAAAAATCAGTTAGTTAGGGAAATTAAATGCAATCGCGAGCGATGGAGAAGCGACCAACCACACCACTATCCCGGAATATGCCACTACTTGTAACCCATTGTATTTCCGCGTTTTTTCGACGTGACTATGCCTCTAGCAGGTTGTTGAAAAAGGCACCCTGCCCGTTTCAAAACACGAAAAGCGAAAAATGTGATTTTCACTTTTCTCCCAAAATCAACGACTTAGGCGTCGTCGATTTTGCCGGAACATCCATATTCCGGTAGCAGGCGTCGAAATTCTTCGAATTTCAACAGCCTGCTAGTGGAGTTAGTGGGCCGGATGAGCGAAATGCCGATACTTGGCCCGGCGGATTTGCTGCCAAGTCGCCCTATTATCCGGGCACCAGTGTGGCCGGGGCCTCCTCCCTCTCGCCCCTTGAGGTCTCTTACAGAGGCAGCCGGTGCAATACCGGCCTCTGCAATTGCCCCTTGGCCAATCATGGGACCAATATGAACGGCAGATCACCCTGACATCTGGAGTGTACTTACCTTTCCGCGGCGACAACAGGGAAGGGTAAGCGCTTGGGATGCTGCCGGGCCGCAGGGACCCCAAAAAGCACGGGGGGTCAGGATCGTTTTCGTTTGGTCGGTTTCAGCGGGGCTGGGGCTGGGGCTGGTGTATGGGAGGAGGGGAATATGGCTTCATGGTCCGCCAGCTCCCAGGCGTGCTCCTGCAGCTGAAATAAGCGTTTGAGCCATAGGGGCCGGCCGCTCTCGCATGGCTCAATTTCCAAATCCACAATATCGTCGTGGATGCCTACGGGCGTGATGATATAAAAACTTTGCAGTCGTAATGACTTAGACAATCGACAGGGGAATACAGGCATCTTTTTAGGCTCCTTGAATCGCCTGTGACGGAGAGGCGCTGACAGCGGGATTGGCTTTGCGCCAGTTCTCTCGCCGCAGGCGCGGTCCTTGGGGAAAAGAAACGATAAATCCGGGGAGAGGTTGCGCTGCCAGGGCGGTGCGCGGCTAAAGTAAAGCACCACACCAATGGTCGCGCTACGCCACAGGACACCCCGGCGCCAGGGGCGGGGGTGGCCAGTCGGGCCCGGCTTCAGGGGGAACCTTATTGAAGACGAGCGAATGTGTGGCGTATCATCCAAGACAGCCTCGCTAGATAGTTTCGTTATCTTTCGGGGTTAGCCATCTCTCGGTGTTACAGCACCGGGAGGTGGCGCTTACGCCTTATTTACGCGGTCATGATGTGGTCCTTTGTCACGATAATGAAGCTGTTTTGTCGTTATGGATTGCCCGCGAGCGCTGCCGCTATTGGGCACCTCGCGGGTTGCACAATGAGGATTACAGTATTCTTTAGCTGCTTTTTATCTATTTTTTTCGCTGATATTTGGCTGGTTTTTGCTTTATTTCTTCAGCCCGCACCGGTTTAGCGGCTGGACGCCAGGGCAGCAGACCTACGGTATTCGCATTTTGCAAATAATTCAATCAAGCGTAAGCGTCCGGGCATCACACCTTGTCAGCAGGAACCCAGTTATGGGGCAGCAGCTCGCCGATAGCACTGGCGCGATGCATCGGTAATCGCTGCATCACATCTTTCAGATACGCAAAGGGATCATGACCATTCAGCTTGGC
>NZ_JBFLAB010000122.1:0-3784 GCF_040742695.1 Microbulbifer discodermiae
GAAGGCCGAGCTGCAGCGATTTATTCGTGTTCATAACCGCGATCTTGCCAAACCATTTAAATGGACAAAGAGCGCCGACACGGTACTGGCTTCAGTGCAGCGAGCCAAAAATGTGTTACCTAATTAACCGCATGGCCCACTAGGGTGCCTTTGGAGATACCCAACCTCCGGGCCGCCTCCGCCTGCGTCAAGCCCTGCTCAAGGACCAGCTTTACGGCCGCTGAACGAAACTCTATTGAATAAGTCTTTCTCATAGTCATTACATACTCCCAATTGCCTATGGTAACAATCGGGACTGTCCGGAGAAATCAGGCTACCCCACTGTATATTAGGTATTTTTATGTTGCCTCGTTGAACTGGAAGTAAGTGTTCGATGATTTTAAACTGCGATTTTGATATCTCCATACGAAAATTTTATCAGACTTAATGTAGACAACCTGCTAAAACCAGGATATCAAACTCATTTGGCAATTGACGCTGCAGGGATCTTCTTGGCACTAATTTACACAAGTAGCGGCATTAAAAAATTGAAAGAAACTTCAAAAGTTGGACTTATTTCGCATACAATGATCCCAACACTATTTCTGTTGGGTGGTTCCATCTACGCATTAATTACTTCAGGCGTTGCTGATGCGAATTTACGCAACTAATAACAAGCACCGACACATAAGCTTGCTTCACGCTATGGGTTCGCAATAAGCTGCTTGCCTTTGCGGCGGGCGTTGCGTGCGAATGTCCTGATAGCGGTTGCCCAGGGCGATAATCGTGCGCTCCAACTCGTCGATAAGCTGGGCTTGATGCTTCCTGACGATCTGTGGCTCGCAGGTTCCAGCGCGATCCCCCGGTGTTTGTAGTTCGAAGCTGCCCGTCGGGTTTTTCATTGTCTTGGATGCACGGCTATTTTTGCGATTGGGTTTGTCCTCGCCCGCGAGGTGTTCCTACAGCTCCGCGCTCATGGCTACTTCAGTAAGCTGTTTGATCAGAGGCGTCACGATGTCATCTTTGCCCTCACGCAGCGCCTTGACAACTGCATCCATATCGAAGCTATGGTTTGGCTGCAGGTTATCTCTTTTTTGCTAATGATAAAGAAATGACACAAAATTCTAAACACTACCATATAGAAGGAGGAGATATACCGATTACCAGAATGGAAACCGTTAAGAGAAGTAACAATTTTATTGGGAATAATAAATTTATATAGGGATTTTAAATTATGAAATCAGTATTAAGTTTAGCTTTCGCGGTTGCCGTCTCCCTTGGCTCTATTTCTTCTGCTACTTCGTCCTCTTTTGAGGATATGAACTTGTGGAACGTCAGACTGCAGGCCGAGGATTTCCTCCAAAATGTAGACTCAAAATGCGAGCTATCAGTAGACGGCGTTTTAGATTATTCCGAAGACAGTAGCCTCCACGTTAGTAGGATTCGAGTTAAAGCTCGGGGTTCTTCTTCGGGGAGTGTATTCGTGGACGCTAAGTACACAGACCCCGTTAGCCCTACAAAATTCCGAGTTACCCTGGAAGACACCAATCTAATACCAGTAAGCAATTACTCTACGCCGTGGGGGGATGAATGTCCCGCAGATTCTGTTTTTTTAGAACGAGTACAGCATAACGGAAACACGCATTTCTCTGTGGCCAAGCACGTTTATTACCAGCTCAACATTGCCGGGTTTAATAGGCACCACTACCCTAGCCACGATACGCAAAGGCTCCTCCAATCCGTTGAGGTTACATCGGTGTTTCCGAGCGGCAACATAAAAACCAAATCCTTCCTAGATATGACGGGCGACTGGAGCAAACCCAGCGCTGTAACCTTCCAATGGGGCTACTATAATACTGGCGAAAGTCTGACTCGTTTAGAGTAACAGCACCCATCTGGGGGGCCTTCGGGCCCTCCTTTGGTTCTGTCGCAAACTTCTCGTGTGCCCGAAATACACCTATGGCCTGGATGCAGCCTGCTCACATAATCAGCACCGATCTGGGCGCGCTCTGAGCGCTCTTGCTGCGCTTCCGCTATGACGCTTTCAATGTCAACATTTGGCAACATGCGCTGGCCTTGTGATTTCGCATTCTCTCCACTGTACCTGGCCCGGATTGTCGACTCTGTGGCGTTTAGATCAATCAGGTATTCGGCGACGTACGCCTTTTGCTTATCGTTCAGTGCCATGGCTCAAGTACACCTCTCGCGTGCTTCTAGAGCATCTCAGTCTGTTGAGGTTCATTCGCTACCAGTATCATCTTCATCAATAGCCACGCTCACGGTTTCGGCTTACTGAGAAAGTCTGTCCCTCTGGCACCCGCTTTGGATATACCTCAGTTAAACCTGGTACGGGGGTGCGACTGAAAAGACTATCCCACCAAGGCCCACCTGCAGACGCTAGAGTAACCCGTCCCCAGTTCAATTTATCAGCGGAGCGTTGCTGCGCTGAAACAGTTATCGATGGAATTTGACAGAATATCTGCTTTGTGACTTTGTTCACATTTTTGAATATCCTTCTGATTGATTAACCCGCTGCCATTGTGATAAAAGCCTCAGGTGGAAATAAAAAGGGTATAGCTATCGCTGCAAGTGCCGGTCAAGACCAGTGGCGGATCTTGCAGTAAACAATTTTTGCAATTAAGGAAAGGCAAGGAATGCCACTAGCAAGGAAATTACCGCATGTATTCGCGGCGTTCGTAATTCTCACCTTTGCCGGTTGCACCCCGGAGCAGGCAAAGCATCCAGAACCCTTCGTTACCGAGTATGGCTTGGGACCGGACAAGTGGGCCACGGCGTGGTTATTGAGTCGCAGGATCGAGCCGCAAGCCGGGTTGCTGATCGTTGAGCCGGGGCAACCCCTCCCTTCAGGCCGTCTTTTTGACCTCCCTGATTCTCCTATTCGCCGTCAGGGTAACCGGTCGGGTTTTGAAGTTGCGCTGGAATCCTATTCCCTGGATGACCCCGCGCTGCAGAAACTGGCCGACATAGTCCACGATATAGAGGTCAATTTTTGGGCGCACAACAAAACTGCTGAATCAGCGGTAGTGGAACACGGCTACCGGGAACTGCAGTTGCGGCATCGGCGCGATGCCGTTGCGCCGGACTGTTATCTTACCTTTTTCGACAGTGTTTACCGGGCCCTGCGCAACAACCTCCAGGCGGGCGTCTCCCTTGCATTTGAAGATTTGCATATCGACTGTAGCAGTCCGCTATCGCCGGCTTCCGCCTCCCTAATAGCCGAAGTTTCCATCTCCCATCTGCTTACGGAAATATACCGCGGAAAGCGGGTCGAATTTGTGGATGTGCGCGAGCCGGGCGAGTTCGAGGAAAGCCATATTCCCGGTGCGCACAACATTACGTTGCGCGATCTCGATTCAGAGGCGATCCAGCGTCTGAAAGGCGCGGATTATGTGGTGAGCTACTGCGTAAAAGACTTCCGCGGCTTCGAAATGGCAAAGGCCATAAAACAAGCTGGCATTCAACAATCTGTCATCCTCAAGCCCTACGGTATCAAAGGCTGGGTATCCAGTGGCCTGCCCACTGCCGGCAGCAAGGCATTGAGCAATAAGGAGGCGCAGGCACAGCTTTCCACTCATATTGCCTCGATGGCAAGTCGCGCACTATAGGCGGGAATTTGAACGACAAGAGCCAGCGGTGAACTTCTAGCAGGCTGTTGATTTTCAGCCAGATTCAAACACGGTAATCGTTTGAATCCGCAATTCTCGGCCCAAATAGACGATTTAAGGCCATTTTTTACCCTTACGGGCCTTGGTGGCGAGCTTTCCCCGCCTTCAAGACGGACTAT
>NZ_JBFLAB010000123.1:0-3773 GCF_040742695.1 Microbulbifer discodermiae
GAGGAACAGTTCGCGCCGTGTTTTGCGTTTCTTGATAGTGTATTCGGCTTCGGCGAAGGTCAGTTGGCTCATGATTGAATCTGTGTATGTTGGAAATGGGGTAAATTATGCCAGACTGGAGCAGTTTTTCAGAGGTTCCCTAGACAAATTTTTTAAATTATTAGATCGGTGTGACGCTATAACGCCTATTTAATAAGTGTATTTTTTGGATGGCAGATTATTTAACCTCATCGAAATCAATCACGTGCTCCACATAGAAGAAATACGTCTCTCTAAAAGGAGGATAACGTCAATTTTTACTCCGAATCTATTATTCGATATTGGTATATCTGATTACTTCCATTTCATTGGTTTGGTGAGAAATCCAATTAATATGGCGCAGTATATACCTCTTATCCCGGTTGACTAAATTATTTCAAATAAAATATCTGTTTGATGCCGAGTAATATTCTAAATTCTTCTATGGTGGTCATAAGTTCGTCACTGTTACCGACTATCGTTCGAACGCGCACCCATCGAAATCGATTCAAATGGAATGTAATCTATTTTAACTGGGAATGAGTTCTGTGGTTGTTCATTGAGTTTCCGGGTTGAGTACATGGTGTGCTGGGTCGAATCATATGAACTATCAAATTATAAAATTTCTCTAATGAAAAGGAGAAGATCAGGCTATGAATTCTTCAACACATTCAAATTGGAGCCGGTTGGCAGGATATGCGCGGAAAATTAGTTTCGCCTTTTTCGCTGCTCAGATGCTGGTTGCCAGCTCTGCGAGCGCTATTGACGGTGGTACTTTACGGATTTCTACTTATAACGGTTGGCAAGCCTTTGAGGTGATCACCCAGGGTGACAATCCTTCAGGCGATGGTTTCGATCATTCAATGCCCGGTATTTTCGATGGTGCAGGCGCTTTTCTGCTTAATCCTTCGACAATCCGGATTCAGGTGAACCATGAAACTGGTGATGCTTCCATCAGTGAAGTGGATGTCGATGTTGCTAATTTGCAGACAGCGATCTACAACATGATTAACGCCGGAAATACCGGCGGTGTAAGTTTTGTCGTGGCCGCGCGGCAGGCCTATGATCGCTGGAGTAGCAATGGTGGTTCAAGCTGGACCAATACGTCCAGTACTTCCAATACCAGCTTTTCCCGTTTCTGCTCAAGCCAAGCGTATGCACTAAATACGTTTGGGGAAAATCGAGGGTTTGTTGACCAGCTCTATATTACCGGTGAAGAAGTCAGTAGCGGGCGCCTGTTCGCTCTGGACAGCAGTAACCGTGATCTCTATCAGCTGAGTGGAGTCACCGGTAGTGCTCCCGGTGGTATCGGGGGCATGTCGTATGATGCCTGGGAAAATGCTGCGCTCATTGATACCGGCGAAACCCAGCATGTCGCAATAGTTCTATCTCCCGACGGTGGTTCCCGGGATATGAAGCTGTATATTGGCGTGAAGGGGCTGGATATCAGCGGGAATGTATCCAACAGCTTCCTGGCACGGAACGGCCTGGCATATGGCAGCTGGTACTACCTTAATGCCTCCTATCCAAGCCTGGGTAACACCAATAGTGGCTTTTTTGATACCAGCGCTTCCGGGGCCTTGACTTCCAGCAAGCTTGAGGACATTGATACCAGCCCAGGCAGCCCTACTGAAGTGGTGCTTGCCGACCAGGATTCCGGTGTATTTAACCTGAATTTCTCTCTGGTATTCAGCACGGGGTTCGATGTCGCTTTGTCCAGCTTTACCGTGACCAAGATTGCCAATGAAAGTGGTTCAAGCGGTAGCCTGGACAACCCGGACAATATCGATTGGACCGCGCCAACCACCCTGAATGGTGTTAATTATCCGGGCGGAATCATCTTTGTAAACGAAGACAACAGTTCCGGTGAAATCTGGCAGATGAACCCGGATGGCAGTAACAAATTGCGTATAGGGCAGACGAATGTGGGTTCTGAATCGACCGGTATATTCGATATCTCCGAATTGCTCGGCTATGCCCCCGGTAGTATTCTGGTGAGCAATAATCAGGGTTCGCCATCTTCAATGTCGGTATTGATCAATCCTGATGCCACATAACGCAACAACCCCAGTGGTGATGTGCCATGTAATTGAAGTGATAGTGCGGATATCAGTGGTGTTGCCCAAGAAGGGCAGGTATTGACTGCGAACCTGTAGGGCGCTAAAAGTGAATCATCGCGCCCATTCCCCTCGCAAGGTGAGGAAGCCGCTTAACCCTAAAGCGATATAGTTCGTCCGCTGCAGGGTTGAGCGGTCAAAGACCGAGGCATCAAAGCTCAGCCACCCGAAACCCGCCCTTGCCGCTGTCTGGCCAATTTGTGGCTGCCAGTTCATCACAAGATAGGCAACAGCTACCAAGTACAGATAAAGCCAATAGGGTTTTGGATAAACAGGCTGTAGAGACTACCGAAGGCGACCATCATGGCGTGGGCCAGCTCCAGCAGGCCCGCAATTTTAATGCCTGTCCTAATCCACCTTACTAGATTTCATTATCCTTCTCCATTGGGAAAAAGCTATAGCCTTTACCACCCAATCTCTTCCACCATCGCTCTTCCCAAATCTCTGTCGATCGTAGCGTTGAAATATATGGTGACCCAGATATCATTAGTCCGTTTAAGAGAACATCATTCCGAACGAGGTTAACTGCAGCAATTTCAGCTTCCTCAACCGTCTTTGCCTTAACAAATATTGTCGTTATAAACCCAAAAGGCTTCTTCTTTCCATCAATTTCCAGCTCATAATTTTCGCCTTGCAAACGAACTCCATATTTCAATTCGAAACTCCTGAAATTTGCCCTGCGCTCAGGGACTACGCTAACAGCGCTCTGCGTTAGGAAAAATCAAAGGCACAAACATGCACAAAAATGTATATATCGTTTAAACTTTTACCGAGAAGCTTTTTTTATAATTTTTTTCATTGACTGTTGTATCTCTCCTATGAGCTTATTTCTATACTCGGAAATAGGCAGGCACTGCCCTTTTGATCTAAGCTCTTTAGAAATTTCATTATTGTGTGCCAAGCCTAGACGAGCAATAAATAGTCTCTCTGTAAATTCGATATTTTTATGAAAATAAGGATGCTCCTTTTCAAGCTTAGCAAGTTTACTCATTAAGGAGAATACTTTTTCAACATGATTCCTTTGGTCATTCTTACTTTCCGGAAGACTGGCTGATCGTAGCTCATGCAGTTCCGTTTTAAGTAGCGAAACTTCCGCTTCCCAGCGTTCATTGAGAATAAGCAGTGGTTCTACACTTAAAATACCTGAAAAAACCCCTGTGCTTCGCAGCTCTTCTACCCATAGTGACGGATATTTCGAAGAAAGCGTCATATGATCAATACAGTCACCACTTGAAGCGAACGACTCGATAGAAATTGCTAAAGCGAGTATGGAGAAAAATCTACTCATAAAAATAACCCCCGCAGCACCGTCGAGGAGCACAGTGGTGAGCCCATTGCGATTGCTGGCGATCATGTCTGCGCTTGTTAGGTGTTTAACTACCATATGTGTAAAAAATATGCTTGTGTCTCACTAACATGAAAATTAGTATTAAAGAAATAATTGTTCCGATTGGGAATAACAGAAATACTATGATGGAAGCCGAAATTGAGACTCTAACAGGCTGTTGAAATTGTCCCGCATCATCAGCGGCTTTGATAAAATTCTCGTACGATAAAAACTAGGTCTTACTCCGACATGCGTGGCGCTGATATCACTCAAGAAGCTCTTTTTACAACGGTACACCTCGAGAGCTTCGT
>NZ_JBFLAB010000124.1:0-3556 GCF_040742695.1 Microbulbifer discodermiae
CCGTACTGCTTGAGGAACTCTGTCAGACTGATACCTTTCTGAAACTGTACTTTGTTGCGGGCCATGGCAGATCCCCTTGCAGATCAATAAGATGACTGTATTTATATACAGTTATCTATAGCTTAGCAAGAGTGGTAATTAGGTCGATTTATGGAGGCTAATAAGAGCGACCAGAATTTGTTCGAGCCAACCCCTATATTCGATTTGATTTATATTTCTATTACAACGGAGAATAACCTGTGGTGCAGAAGCTAAACTCTAATATAAATACGAATAACCTCTTCCTGTACCGGACAAGCAGCTGCCCAAGTTGAGAGACTGCAGAAACTAGCATTATGCGAATTAACTAGATCAGACAGTCTCCCAATAGCTCATTAGTTGAGCGGACACCAACCCTATTATCTACTCCGACAGTTGCGCTTGATTATTATCATTCCCTTTTTCTACCGAACCGACACCGATATACTGATCCAGGAATGCCAATATCTCGGTATATAGTTCTAAGTTATTTTCTTCGCTGTAAAAACCATGCCCCTCATTGGCGACCAGAAGGCTCTTTGCTGGTTTCCCCTCTTTTTCAAGCTTGCGGAGCAACTGTTTAGCATGCTCCACAGGGACTCGCTCATCCTTTTCCCCGTGAACAATAAATAAAGGCAGGTCGAGTTTATCTGCATTGTGCAGGGGTGAATTTTCTTTCAAGAAATCTTTGTCTTTGGTTAATTCTGACTCCAAATAAGCTAATCCACGATCCCTGCGCTTTATATCACCCTTTGTATACAAAAGTTCCAAATCATATACACCCGCAAAACCGATGGCACATTTGTACAGGCCCGGATATCTTATGGGATTCATCAGGGCAGAATAACCCCCAAAGCTAGCGCCGTAGATACAAATAAGATCAGGGTCGGCATAGCCTTCCGCAACCGCCCAATTCACGGCATCGGCAATATCTTTTTGGATTTTTCCACCCCATTCCCTCTCGCCCGCGGTATAAAAATGGTCACCATAACCAGTGGAGCCCCGGAAATTAACCTGGAGTACCAGGTAACCGTTCTGGGACAAAATTTGAGCATCTTGGCTATACTCCCAATAGTCGCGGGAGTGAGGTCCACCGTGGGGCACTACAACCATAGGAAGATCTTCTTTCTGCCCGTCTGGGAAAGTTAAGTAGGTACCTATTCTAAATTTATCGTCAGTGATAAATGACTCAGCCTTCATGGAGTTTAATTGAGCCGGGTCAAGCCAATTCGAAGAAGATATAAGAAAATCTATTTTTTTCGTTTCCATATTTGCTAGAAAGTAATCCCCCGGAAGTCTGTCGCCGTGCACCTCCAAAACCCCAAGTTTTCCATCAGCAGTAAAACTGGTGAACCGAATTCGGAACCCCTCAAAGGCTTTTTTAAGACCGCGAAAATAAGCAGCAAAACCTCCTTCTTCATCAAAAAAAGATTCTTCCGGATAATCCGGATTCAAATAAACCCCTATAGGCCTGTTATCCTTAGGATCCTTTATAATTTCTTCAATATCGGATATCTCATGCTGCAAGACAGGAATAATCTTATTAGCTTTTCTATTGAATTTTACCAATTGTTCAGTTTCATTGAGTCGATTTATTTCAAAATAGATTTCATTGGCGTTTTGATCAATACCTACAGGCCGGCCTCGCCCTAAAATTGGATCATCTACTTTTTCCCAACCATTTTTTAATTTCTTATAAATTTCGTGCTCATTTTTTATGTCAGTACCGTCCGCAAAAATTAGCTTTCCATTACCATCTGTATAGGCACGTCCACCTACTACTGGCAAGTCAGCTACTCGCTTCCTGACTCCATTGTATATGTTGATCTTAAGCACCTCACCGAGGGTTTCCCAATCTCTCGCCCAGGGTGAGGTTGACACCATAATTTCATTTTTTCTATTAAGTAGGGGATCAATGATTGTTGCATGGGCATAGGTAGATTCTGCCCGCTTTATTCTACTTCCTGTTTGCATTTTCCCTGTCAAATGACCAAATATGTTTTTACCGCGAGTTCCATCGTAATTAACCGCATACAGGCTGCCATAGCTAATTGGTGTTTCCAGTGCCGCTTTACGAGACATGACCTCAACAACAACACGCTCGTTATTCGCCCAATAAAAGTCGCCAACTTCCTCTTTGCCACTAAACCGCAGCCCGCCAACGACTTTTAATGGGTCCAATGACATAAAGTAAAGAACTCGCTCTCCTTCATAAAGCTTCTTGACCGCTATATGAGAGCCAGTCGGGGAAATTTTTACTTCCTGTATATCCTGGTGACGCACCAAATCCGATAATGGTACCTGGGCACCAATTGATACAGCAGTCCATAGAAAGGCAACAACAAGTATAAACCTGGACAGTATAGTTCTCATTAGAATATTGACCCGAACCCTAAAATTAAACATTTTAAGCTACCATACAGGCAATATGAATGCAATAAGATCAATGTTTAGGCTCCCTTATCAACCCCATACCCGGACTATTGACTTGTTGGTGCGGACATTCAGGAAGGGAGCCGGGGGCGGCGTAAACTATGGGAATTATTTTCCACCCCTTTCCGGTACGAGTTAATTACCCTACTTTCTACCCCAGTCAGCTTCGTCACCGTCAATGTGAAAGAAGCACTCGAATGGTTTGGCCAAATTCCGAACGGCTGACTTTCCCAGTATTCATCTCTCTTCCCCACTGTAATGACCACGTCGTTATATAGCCTTGAATGTTTAAACTATGGCCGGCTAAAACTTGACTATTAGCGGTGCTTCTGACAAGGCTCTCACTCTCCAAGCAAATTATTAATCTGCAGCTAAAATTAATTCTAAATTTCTTTCTACTAAGTCTGCAGCTCACTGGTATGCAAATTTCTGAGCAGCCCAATACCCGTTAACAGCAATGATACCAATAAGCTCAAAACACCAAAGTATATCAACCAGCGAAATCCCGGCAAGAAAGCGAGCCCAAAGAAACCTCCAGGAACAGCAATCGCTGCTAAGGGTGCACTGATACGGGCTATCCACTTATTGGCAGAGGATAACTTGCTAGAATCAATAAGCAATTGTATTACTATTGATAGTATCACCCAGACACCCGCATGGGCATGCCCCGCCCGCCACAGCGCAAATTGAGCTTCATCCAAGGTTATATTACCGCCAAAACCGACCGCACCTTGAGTGAGAATGCTCAACAGGGTTATCCCACCATACATAATGGTTGGAATCGTAAGTAGTATCACACCCGATACCAACCTGCTCTCTTTGGATAGCTGCATTAGTCAATCCTCATTTTTATCAGTTAACACTCGGACCTGTAGTTTTACCAGGGCCTCTTTACAATCGTTAGCCTATCGATCATACATTTAAGTTAAGTAATTTCTTAAAGCTACTCAAGGTTTCTTTAACGGTAAGCGTCCGGCAAACTCATCTACCAAGCCAAATTCTGCGCTGTAATTTAGGTGTCCACCTATCAACAAGTGGACACCTAATATGAGTGAAATTATCCCTGCTAAGAAACCCGTGAAGCGTCGCCGGCATTCCCCGGAGC
>NZ_JBFLAB010000125.1:0-3545 GCF_040742695.1 Microbulbifer discodermiae
TTAGATGAGCAGATAGTTCGAGAGTACATCAAGAATCAAGAAAGTGAGAAACGTCGTCAAGAGCAGATGAGGTTGATGGGCCTGTAACATAGCCCCCTCTGGGGGCTTTCATCATACCACCCGCTTTGTGGGTGGTTGCTGATTTTCCAAAGAGGCTATTGCCGAATTGAAAACCCATTTATTAAAAGGCCGCATAAATTAATGCAGCCTCATAAAAGACAAACTCAATGTTATTCTGCACAGGCAACGTCATTGCCATATTTGTCTAAACAGTATTGGCCATATTCAACACATATCCCTTCGTCGTCACAATCCCATACAAGACATGCAGCTTGATTGTTATTTGTCCAAGTGCACTCTGTTTCGAGTAGTTCGTATTGACCGGGGTCTTCAATCCCATTCGAAAAATTTTCAGAAAGTGGAATAATATCAGGTTTAATAGAATTTACTCGCAGCGGGTAGCCGTCTTTATCCGTGACGATTGTAAAAGCTTTCGCACTGATTTCGTGGGATTTGCTACTCTTTCCACGGCCAAGATATTTAAATTTAGAACCTTTATCTTCGCAAGGTGTGGTAAAAATTTGAAAGTTGGGTACGATTGGGTCCCACCCTACAGTTGTGCTGTATTGGCACTCGGTAAAATTTTGCGTTACCACATCTATTGTTCCAATCTTAGGGCCAAAGTCTACATTCACGCGTACAGAATGAAATCCATCAGTGTCGTTGACTTCACATACGACCGCTAAAGGGATTGTGCAGTCGATATCAGGCTCTGCATGAACGAACTGGCTCAGAGTGGATGCGCTCAAAGCAAGTAATAACCCTAAACCTATATTTTTCGTCCTAAACCACGATTTATTTAGCCATGTGAATTTCATTGCTATTTTTCTCCTATTTATACCTAATCAACAAAATGTTCCCAACGAATTAGTGCTGGTTGTAAGTGTTAACAGGAGCGAAAGGAAAAATAGGACAACAGATAAGATATCTATTTATCTTTCTTTCTATGGATGATTAACTGTTTTTGGATAAAGCAACCGTTTTTTAATGCCTAACTTATTGATTTTATTGATTATTCTCTCATGAGATTTCTTCGGGATTGACTATCTGACTAAGTTGGGGGATATATTGTATTGCGATCGCAATGTCTTAACGTCTGATGCCAGAAGGGACATTCACTCCGGCAGCTCGCTGGGCTCCGGGCCAGCATCCGATAGTTGCGCGTCCCTGGCCGGGCCCTTACGCCGGCGATGCGCTTGGCGTCCAAGCTGGTTGAGCTGTTTTAACCGCTGGCTATTAAACGCCTGGTACGTAAGTACCGAACGAAAGTCCTTCCAGCCCATGTTGTGGAGCGCATCCTCCATGTTCTCGCCCTGATCGACGATATAGCTCACTAGAGCGTGGCGAAATGAGTGCCATCTGTAGCCACTCCCTTCCAATTAGCCCTCTTTAAAAATCCGCTCCAGCTATTTCTGGAGAAACTGGATGGAATTTTTCATGAAGGCATTCGGAATTATCCGGTACGATATATTGTGTCCGTGTCCGCATTGGGCGGCTACAGACATTCTTTGGCCGTGGAATTTGACCATCCACACTATGTAACTGCTTATAAGCATTGAATTAATTTCCCTCTAATTTAGTTTCGACATCAAATATTATAGAAGATGATTTAGTATTATTGTTACTGTTTTCATTATTTTCTATTATATTTTCCTTTAATATAATGGCTTTTAAATGAATAGGAGCTAATTTATATTTTTAATATTCCTGCCAATCTGTGGATTTTGTATTTAGGTTAAGTCTCAGGTTTTTTATACTTTTAAATATGCACGTTATTTAGGTGTACGTGAACAGATAAAAATTATTAACTTTATGAAGCGTTGTTTAAAGCAGTTTTAAGGAAGCTTCTTAGAAATCAAAATTATTAAAAATACATATTACGGAGTTTTATAATTATGCGCTAAGGTATAGGTTTAAAATTTATTTACAGTTTTCTAATGACAAGTTTATCAAGTTATTAAAGAAGGAATCCAACGGTGAGATTTGTATTTTCATTGATAATATCATTCGTTACATTCTCTGCGTCCGCAAAATTTGAGAATAATCGATTATTACCTAACATATCAATAGAGGGGGGGAGGGAAAGTTCTTACGATTTTTTGCAAAACAATTTTCCTGAAAATAAATTGGAAGATCTTACAGTCTTAGATATAAATTTTTTGAAAACTTTGGCGTATGATGAATTTGTTAAATTAGGTGATCATAATATCGTTCCGATAAAAAATATTATACAGCCATATGTAAATTACTATTCTTTACTTGAAGCATACCAGAATTCATATCAAGACTATCAATTTAAAACTATTGAGGGCTGTAGTTTTAGTTTTGAAAATTTTCCAAAAGGTGAATTTCCCATTGATCTTAATGAATCACAGGAAAGCAAGTTAAATGGATATATACCAGATTGTGTTTCTGAAGCAATTAAAAGTATAGACGCAAGGGAAGTTGTATATTTACTTTCTTATGAAATTGAGAGTGCTGAGGTTAGAAACAAAATAAGAATTTTCAATAAAGCTACAGAGAGTTATTTTGAACGGAATATAGAGCTGAGCGAGCGTGATACAGGAAATGGATTTGCATACGACACAAGCCTTATTGCAGTACCAGGGAAATGTGCTGGTAACAATAGCTGCACTATCCCAGCTATTTATATTGATAATTATACTGCTAGTAATAAAATTAGCTTTCGCTTGGAAGGGAAATTTGAAATTAGTCGTACTGCATCCTATTCAGATGCTTTGAATTCTGCAAATAACTCTGCATATAAAGTGAAAACACCATTTCCGGTTAATTTTGTAAATGGGGAGTTTAATAGTGACGCAGCAGACTGGTCGGGTGGCATTAGCTTTGGTGGTAGTTGTTTTAATGCTCCGGATATTTCCCTTCCGGAGGCGGAAAATTTCTTTTTAGGTTTGGGCTTTGGTTCTCCGCCACCGGCCGGATTTTTGCTGGGTAATGCGGTTGCGCCAATCGGAGATAGGCTTGCCGATGTCGCTGATTTGAGTCAAACAATTAGTGTTCCCTCGAATGTGGATAGTTTGAACTTCTTCTTGCGCTTTCAGGGCGGTACTGGCAAACCTATTAGTTTTTATCAGCCAGGGACAACAAATTTTACGATAACCGCTATTGACCAAACTGCCGGAAATGCAATAGAACTCGCTAACATAGTTAATATTCCTAATGGCATTATTACAGGGGACGTATCTATTCCCTTGGAAGATCTTGGTATTGCGGGACATACAGTCAATTTTCGGTTTCGACTATGCGATTTTCAGGATTCAATAGCATTTCCGATAAACTATGATTACAACAAAGGCCGAGCTTACATTGACGACGTAACCTTAACTAGGGCCTGTTAACACTAATTTTGATAAAATCTGCGTTTATGGAAATCACAAAATCGCAATTCAAAATTATCGAACACCTGCTGCCTTTACAGCGAGGTAACGTCAAAATACCGAATATACAGGTCATAAACGCTGTTT
>NZ_JBFLAB010000126.1:0-3149 GCF_040742695.1 Microbulbifer discodermiae
CAGCCAAGCTGAATGGTCATGATCCCTTTGCGTATCTGAAAGATGTGATGCAGCGATTACCGATGCATCGCGCCAGTGCTATCGGCGAGCTGCTGCCCCATAACTGGGTTCCTGCTGACAAGGTGTGATGCCCGGACGCTTACGATCTAGCCGCTTACCATCTACCCATACTTCGGCTAATAACCTGAAATACTTGACCCGCTCTATCTCCTCAAGGCGTACTTCTTGGGCGCCGTGAAACACAGTGGCGGTGAATTGTTTGGCCTTTCGTGCCAGTTCCTTTTCAGCCTGGCACTTGCCCCGCAACTCCGGGGTGTCTACCCCTTTGACTCTGACGCCGATGAGCTTGCCGACTATATCGGGTTGTCCTGGTATAGGGGGTAGAAATACTGTGTGAATATACAGCTTGCTTGTCCCAAAACGTGCCTTTTAGAACCAAAAATCAATAACTTAGAAGTTCCTTTACGCGACAGTGTGGGACACGTGAAAGCCCCTAACTTGTTGAAATTGATAGAAAAAAACTAATATCAAGGGAAGTCTTTTAACCAATTGGTCGCTGGTTCGAATCCAGCACGACCCACCAAAAAAAGTCTTTAAGATCAATGACTTAAAAGAATCTAAGAGCGGCATCAACCAGGTTGATACCGCTCTTTTTCGTTTAAGTGTCAACAAAGTGTCAACGCAAATTCAGCTGGGCCGCTCTCGGGCCAGATTTTTGCTTCATTTGTACCGCTATTGGGGAAACTCCGTACTGGCGCTAAAAAGCCTCTCCCGCAGTCCACTCAGGATGCTGGAAAGGCCGAGCTGAGCGTCTGGATTCAATTCCAGGTAGTTGCCGGGAGAGAGCACCAGTGAGAGGAAGTCGAGCTGGTGGATAGCTTCATCCAGACTTTCCGTGACCGCCATTTGCTCGGGGCGAGGCCCGAGGCGGTGCCCGTCCTCGTGCAGAAAGCAGACTGTTTTACCAGTATCCGAATTTTTCAAAAACAGGCCGTCACCGCTGTCGTAGTAATGCAGCAGCTGCTGCTGAGTGGCCCACAGGACACGGTCGTCGTGCTCATTAAATACAGGTTGGGATTTGTGTTTGGCCATGATGGCCTCCTTGGTTTCATTTCTACATGATGATTAAGGTGCCGAGAGGGTAGAAACCTGTCCAAGGTCAGGCCCGGTTGATTCCCCCTAAGGGTGTTGTATTCCCCGGCCTCTCGACATAACTGATCAAATTTCGGGCACAAAAAAGCCGCTGTAACGGCAGCGGTTTATACCCGCCCTGGACATGAGGTTTCTACGCCTCAAGGCCGAATGTAGCGGCATGATTGAATGTGGTCAAGCTGTAATGAGCAACAAAGAGCAATAGGGGACAGTTAAAGGGGGGCGGTAGATTCTTGCGAAACTACCACATAACGCTGCGCTCTGGGGCAAACCGAAGCATAGCGTAGGATTGCCCCTAGCAGCGTCTTGTTAGCTTCATCATTTGGTAAGGCGGTCAAAGTCAGCTTTTACTGAGTTCGAAACTGATGCAGCATCAATTAACTCTAAAGCAGTCCTTAAATTTCTACGGCAACTAGCCTTATTCGATAATTTTCGCCCAATAGTGGAGGTGCTATCTACTGCCGCACGGATCAAAGTAGCAACTTCGCGGGGTGAAAAGCTTTTAACCATTTCATCATAATAAGGCACAGCAGCATTAGACACCCCATAACCGTTGCCGATACGACAACAAACAACAGTTTGTACAAAACTATCTTGAATAGTTTCCGGAACCGCACCTTGCTGAGTAATTTCTAATAACCTCTCGGCAAAAGCAGGCTCGTTATAAAAGTTATTCATGCCATTGTGAACGTTCCACAATCGATCTATCGCACGTGAGAAGACGACATGCTGTTCAGATTCGTTTAGAAGCCCTATAAGCCCTAGCTTTTCGAAAAATTGCAGGGACGCTGTGTGCTTATCCTCTAGACCTTTTGCGACGTAATCAGAGTGATTATTTATTAAGTCTGATTTAATGGACGACGTAAACACGCCACTTAAGTTACAGCAAATATCTATTGCATTAAGTCGTGCGGGTTCTGCAGTAGCAGGATCACAGTATATTCCATGAACCATATTGACAAGCATTTGTCTTTGTGCGTCATGCGTCTCTATTAATCTCTGCACCCAAATCCGGCATTGATAATCGTTAAACCTACGACCTTTTACTGCTGAGATAAATGCACCTATATCGACACCTCTCGGGGAGGAAGAATCTGCCAACGCATAGCGAACGCAACGACTCAAGAAATTTATGAATTCACGATCGTTTACTGTTCCCATTGTAGGATGGGCGGCCGAGAAATTGTTTCTGACTTCGCGGCACTGATCTAGAAAGAAGAAGCCATCTTCGTCGATGATATTCAACTTCAAACCTAGATCAAGAAGCCTGCTATCTTGCAATTCAAGTAGGTGGTTCTCTTCAAAATCACTTTGTTGGATTTGTGCAACTACAGCTAAGCCAAAGTTTCGAATTTTTTGACGCAATTGCAGAATTGCTGCATTCCAGATATAGTTCATTGCACCATCAAATAGCCCGGTGCTTACAGCAACACACATTCTAGCTATCAACTCGCCTCGTAAGTCCTCCGGAATGTCTCTCAATTCGCGCGGCAGGTCTCGCCAAGCATATTCAACCTCCTCTTGGCTTGCCAAAACCTCACGAGGAATGCCAAGAGCTGTCGTCAATTCTGTAATGGCTGGAAGAATAGTATTAGGCAAAGCAGGAAGGTTGACATCTTCCTTTACTATTATGTCGTTCATCGTTTCTCCAGTTTCGATTTAAGGGGGCAGCTAATAGCTATTGCGCGTCTTTTGCACAAGTAAAGTCCAATTGAATTTTTTCGAGTATGCTACGATCTAGGTTCTTCTCCAAATAACTTATTGTGATGCCATCTGTACTCATCAAGGGCATGATTCCGCTCTCTACCAAGTACTGTAATTGTTTTTCGATAATCAATACCTCGTTACCGGTATCTAGTGGCCCATGCGGAAAATAAGGTTACGTGATTTGATTTCACGTATACTTGTCACATGGATACTCCTGACGTTTTTACAATTACCGCTCATGATGCAGCGACCCTGGAAAGCTGGATTCGCAGCACCTCGCTTCAGCAGGG
>NZ_JBFLAB010000127.1:0-2887 GCF_040742695.1 Microbulbifer discodermiae
AAAGTGCGTCGGGGGCTGTAACTTGATAAAGTATCCTCCGCACTGGGCTGCATGTTCTTTAAGTGATTGATGTTACTGGGGTTGTAGTGAATCTTGTAGCGGATTTGCGTTGGGCCGTTTTTATTACAACTACTACCGGGACTACGACCCGAGGATTGGTAGATATCTCCAATCAGATCCGATTGGGCTGGATGATGGGCCAAACACCTATAGCTACGTAGATAACAGCCCGATCACTTATGTTGATCAAAACGGCTTAAACAAAAGGCGGCCTGGAGCACCATCGCCTTTACAATCGCTGACAAATGTGCAAGTTAGAATTTTAATTAATCAGATTAGGCAAATTGACCCGGCATACCGTTTTCCAGTAGCATCACCAGGCGGATCAGGTCAGCCAGTAAATTATAGTCCGACCACGGTTAGGCAATTACAGCGGATTCTTAACTATGCTCAGAATGCTAATGTATGTGGGCCTGCAGCTACAGCACCAGTTGGTAGGTCTGGCAATAATCCGCTGAATGTATTGCCTAGCCCATTAACATCACCCACTATGATAAGTGGTGTTCCATTTTCACAGCATGCGCTTCAGCAAATGCGCGCTCGAGGGATACCGCCGACACCGGTTTTAAACGCGATACAGAATGGAACGAGGTCTCCGGGCAATGAGCCAGGAACGACAATGCATGTTGCCCCTGGCGTAACTATAATCACAAGCTCGACGACAGGAAATGTCATTACAGTAATACCAAATGGAACCTAGAGAATATATGGATATAGCTATAGAAGCTGAATTACTAAGGTATCAGCTATTGATGGGAATGGTTGATAGCAAAAGTGTGTCAAAATGGGCGCAAAATAAAATAGCTGGCAACGAAGAATTTCCTGATTTAGTTTACGACTTATCATTAAGTGTAGAAAAAGGTGAGTCTGAAACATCGCGTTTGCTTGGTTTGCTGGCAGGTAATTCTGAGTGCAAAGAAGTAATATTTATTTTGTTCAAAGAATTTTTAGCAATTGCATCGAAGTCTTTTGACGGTGCAAGAAAAGTTGCGTCTTACCTTTTTAGCCTTGGCGCTCTCTACACAGAGATTAATAATGTAAATATTACTTTCTTTAATGATGCATTTCAGGAGGCTGAATTAGGCTTTTTTAACAAAGAGGAAACACAAAAAAAGTTAGTTGATTACTTGGCCTCTTGTGTTGAGGGTGGAATTAAATCTGTTGATGCTGGAGGGATTAATTAGGGCGTCTAACAAAACTTTAGAAAGTTGCAGAATAGGCTGTTTGCTCAAACGGATTTACTTTTCATTAAAATTTTATCAGGTAAGCAACTTGCAATTTATTATTGAGTTAGATGGCCAGATGAATCTAGGAGAGCTTTCCTATATAAGGAAGGAAAGCTCTTTAGCGTTTGAGCCTTATGATGGTCGCCATGGATGCTCAACTTTAATTATAAATGACATTGAGTTAGTAGTCGGTGACGAAAATACTGTGCTTTTTACTGAAGGCTATTTTCCTGAACAGTTTTGGGTTAAATCAAAGTTAAATATTCCCGAATCAAAGCCAGGAAAGTTATCTGTAGATAGAAAATTTTTTTCCGCCAAAGAAAATGAAGGCATGTCAATACGATTAACACAGCCTGCCGAATGGGAAGTTACTCATGACCCGTTCTCAGGCTGGATCTGTATTGGTGATAAATTTGCAGTAGGAAATAAAGTTATAGAATATTGCTCCCGTCAAAAGGTGGTCTTGAGTGAAGAGGGCGAGTTGCTTTCACTATGGATTAAGCCCCACATAAAGATGGATGTATAAAATAGCTTGGATTGCCAAATTCTCTATAGATGGCAGCTAAGGTTCTAACGGTAGATGAGAGTTGACACTGGACAGCAATCTAGTTGTGGTCGGAGATGACCAGTAATGTGAGACATCATCGCATTGAAAATCAGCGTTTCGAAAGACTATGGAATAGTTATTGGGAAGGCCGCCCTAAAAGAAAAGGAGATTGAAATCTCAAAGGTTTTTGAGGTTATGGAGGCGATCTCCCGGCAAAGGACGTTTCAATCAGTTACGGTCGCGTTGGGATGTATTACATCCTGATAGAGGGTGGGCTTGTAAATGCCAAGAGAGGCCGGAAACCCAGGCACAAATAATCAATAATGTGCAAAATCATCTAATTGAGATCGCTCACCAGCATTTTCGAGAAGACCACTTGGAGTTCGAAGAGGGGTGACAACGGTGCTTCGGTGCAATAATGGAGAGGCTTTCTAAGTTTTTAAGAGAATGCCAAGTGAGTAGGAATTGCTCGTCCTATGTCAGTGCCTTACCAAGGCACTGGTCAGAATGTCAAGCAGGAATGAACTCGGCATTAAAAGGAAAACCTCACCCTAATGTAGACAAATGTTGACTCATCACATTGATCTAAAGAATTAGCGCAAAAAGTAACCAAGCGGCAACATTGCGCTCACCGCGAATAATTTTAGGATTTCTCAACCGGACGGACACACAATAGTTTAAAAAACACTCTAACTGAACTAGTGGTTTGCCCAGTTGGACGGGTTTTTTGACGGCTTATGGAAAATTAGGAAAATAAATCTTTTTTATATCAATTAGTTAGGACAACTTTTCAACTCCCGCCATCACCATCTTAAAGAGCCCTAATGAGCCTTCACCAGCCATTAGGGCTTTTTATTTGACCCGCAATATTCCTCACAGAACATGCGGGTTAATGCGGGCTCCCCTCTAGGGTAAGCGTCCGGGCATCACACCTTGTCAGCAGGAACCCAGTTATGGGGCAGCAGCTCGCCGATAGCACTGGCGCGATGCATCGGTAATCGCTGCATCACATCTTTCAGATACGCAAAGGGATCATGACCATTCAGCTTGGCTG
>NZ_JBFLAB010000128.1:0-2736 GCF_040742695.1 Microbulbifer discodermiae
GAAATGAAGTAGAGCGTCTGTTTCGCCGCTTGAAAGGTTTCCGAAGAATATTTAGTCGATTTGATAAGTTGGATGTCGTTTTTAAGTTCTTCATCAACTTTTCATTGATCGCTGACCGGCTAATTAGTGTTAACAGGCCCTAGTGACGCCCTCGCAGTAAGCGTCTTCTTGGCTCATTTCCCGCAAACGCTCGACTCGAATATTGGTAATCTCAAGATCAATTCGGCTGGCCCAGCGGGGCATGTGGATCGAGGGTTTCCACTTTTCTTCACCGATTTCCGCATCAGCACGATAAAAAGGAACGCCAGATCGGCAATTGCAAGGTTCATAGTGTGCGCAGTCATCGTGTGTAGATAGCCTGAAAGTCTCCCGCACCCACAGATGCTCACTTGGCTGCCCGTATGGACTCCAGTCAATCGGTGCTCCCTTGCGCCAATGCCTCTCGTTGGCGTAATGCAGGGATTTCCGGTCATCACCGCAGCCGGGATACCAGCCGAAATCATAGGACGGCTGCGGCTTCATAATGCGCCTCGTCTGCGTCTTTCTACCCTCCAGAATCGCGCGAACCATTGGCCCATTGAATAAGATGGGGCGCTCTTTAACTTTATTACTCATGGGCATTGCCTCCATTGTTTCAAAGCACTGTCAGTCCTATGGCCGCTTCGGTACCACTGCATACGCTGCCGTATCTCATATCTCGATCACTAATACATTCTGAAAACAGGGCCCCGTACTGGCGGCCCTAACGGTTACTGCTGACTGAGTGCGCCGGGGCGCTGGTTAAAAGCGATTACTACTACCGTGATCCAAAATCGTCTTTGACCCTGGTGATTATTTTTCTGTTGGCAGGGATATGGTGTTCACTGTAGGGGGAGGCTTGGTCAAGGTGTTCCTCAAAATATGCAAGGCAGGCTTCAAATCCGCCATTGTCCTGTCGCTTGGCTAATTCCTTGTAATGGTTCCCCTTCAAAATGAGGCGCAAGCTGTTATCGTCATATGTTGGGGTATAGCCAGTGATGATAATCGCTGTTTCTGGCCCGCTAACAAACAATGGGTTATCGTCAAGTTGCAAGTAGTAGTGTTTGGTTTCGGGCTGGTCTTGTTTCTCAGTAAAACCGCCATTCAACTGGAAAACCCGATTGGCTGCATCTTCTTGGCTTGAGTGATCCGACTCCGGCTCCCACTGACCATCTGGTGTATAGAATCCAACGGTCCAAAGTTCGGATTCCATTTTCTTATAAACGTACATGTCCCTCTCCTTAATTTTAATTACAGCTGAGTTTACTTACCCTTACTGTTACTGCGTTTTTCAATGTCCAGGGTGTTGGTTAAAAATTGCTTGCAAGGGCGTCACCGGCCCCCTGTAAATCCATATCCAAAAGCCACTCGTGGACTTTCGATTCGTGAACGCGATAATGCCTGGCGAGAACGCCGATGATTTGCTGATCCGAAGGCCGGGAATTCTCGGCGGTGGTTTGCCTGATCGAGCCGAGTTCGCGAGACGCCGAGATCTCTGCCGATTGCGGCTCGATTTTTTGTTGCACCTGCTCTGCCTGCTGGCGCTTTTGATCTGCGGCCTTATGCTCTGCGATCCTTGCCGTGATAGTTGCACGAAGGTCGTCGTTATCTTTCAGTACCAATTGCTGGGCATCCGCAAACAGCGTCTCGAAGCCAGCGGTATCGCTGCGTAGGGTTCCCAGGTTCAGGCGGATCTTATCGACGATCTGGTTGGCCTCGATTTTCGCGCGGGCCAACTCGGTGCTGACTGCATCACGCAAGCTGGCAAGTGTCCGTTTTCCTTTCATCACTCCGTCAAAATAGGTAATAATCGGTGGCATTCGGACTCCGTTATCTAATGTCTTATTGATTTCCCCAATATGCCCCATAAGGTCCTCACAAGCCGACATTGCGATTTCTTGGCGGATCTCCTTTTTGCGTGCCTTGACCAATTTCTCAAGCTCTAGGCGTTTGCTGCGTGCCTGCTCACTAATATCGTTGATAGCACGGAACAGCTCGTCGATGCTCTGGGTTTGACTGAGGGCGTGATCCTTGGCGGCGCTCAGGCGCTGTTCGACCTCTTTGCACCATTTGACCGTCTGTTCTGCATCCGCGAAATGCTGGTCTGTTTTAAGTTCGGTATTAATACCTTTAAAGACGGTTAAAGCATGGTCTTGAAACTCCTGCAGATTACTGGCGGTGACCATACCTGTGACTTCAATACGTAATGCTGGCAGTGTTTCAGGAGTGTGACCGGTAGCTTCGACCTGCTCAGTCTCTGGCTTGTAGTTGGAAAGGTCTTCCGCGAACTGCTGCCATCCGGCGATCAACGCGGCTCGGCGCTCAGGTACCGAAACGTATTCCATGCTGTAGCAAGCGTCCGGCGAGCCGTCAGAAGTTGTGAATATCACCTTCTCTGCGCCACTGACAAGGAGTTGGTGCTCTAGTTGCCAGTAGTAATGCGGTTCGAGATTGCCCTCGCGTACACTGTCAGCGAGCCCGGCACTGTATAGCTTGTGCTCCCAGATCAGTGATTCATCCATGGTTATGCCATCGAACGACGCTAGATAGGTTCCACAGTCACTCACTCCAGTCGCCGGGAACAGCTCGTCGCCGAGTTCGTGCTCGATATGTGACCGTATTGACGCTTCTGCTTCATGGCCTTTTTGGAAAAGCCGGTATTGGGCGTCAGTTATTCCTTCACTGAGTCCTGTCGCCTTTTCTTTGATGAATTGAGAG
>NZ_JBFLAB010000129.1:0-2713 GCF_040742695.1 Microbulbifer discodermiae
CCCTGCTGAAGCGAGGTGCTGCGAATCCAGCTTTCCAGGGTCGCTGCATCATGAGCGGTAATTGTAAAAACGTCAGGAGTATCCATGGGGGCAAGTATACGTGAAATCAAATCACGTAACCTTATTTTCCGCATGGCCCACTAGCTATTTAGTGTGTATTGAAATATGTATCATGCTTAGCCTGGGCCGCCCTGTCCTGCTCACCTTGATAAAACCGGACAAACTTCCTATCAGACGAACTCAAATAGACCCACCCTTCTTTCACCCTAAACCAGCAGTCTCCGGATTTTGAATAAACTTTCGGAAAACTTCCCCACCCGCTTTTGGAAACAGAAAATTCTGAGAAACTATCAATCGCATGTTTTTCCGCATCGAAATCCGGGGCATCGTAAATTAGAATCGGGGAGTTTCTCAGGAATGACTTGTCCGCTTCCTTATACTTATAGCAGCTTATGGAATCAAGGGAACGATCAAACCATAAATATTTTTCCGCCCCTTCAAAATCGTATACCGTGCAGTCGTTAAACTGTATCGCCCAGAGCTTCCCCTTATCAAAACCGATATACCCAATGGCTTTAGTTGCAGAGCCCTCGCCCAATTGCGAACCCATCAAAGCCGAAACAAGAAACAAAATCACCAATCGCATAATTTAATCAATCGATCCCTTTAACCCTTGTATAGAACACCACATAATTCCCATTTAAGCCAATCTCCCGGGTGGATCGGCCCTCAACGGCTCCAGGAAAGGATACCCGCCAGGCTTCCACCAATTGGCTAACCGGCCTGCTCCCTCAGTTCTTTTCTCATAGGAACAAATTTAATTGACAGCTTAGAACCCAAAGGGTACTCGATGGCCTCACCTGGCTCAAACCCATGACGGGCATAAAGCCTCTGACCTGGAAGCGTTGCCATTAGTTCCAAACTTGCAAAACCCCTCTCCCTCGCGGCTCTCTCACATCTTTCCATTATCATGGACCCGATGCCCTGGCGTGCACAAGAGGGCTTTACAAAAAATGCCCGAATCTTTGCCGGATCACCTTGTGGATTCAATAGTTTTGAATCCCTATTGCCTTCGCTATCATTTCCAAAAAGAGTGGCGCGATAGCTCCAGCCACCACAGCCGATCAAATCCGCTCCATTTTCCACGACGAAATAGGTTTTATCACAAATCAGCTGTGTATCTACCCCCCAAGCCGATAGTAGCGCCCCCCTGATTTGCTCCTGCGAATAGTCATCGGCTGCCAGGATTCGCACAGATTCCTCTATCAACGGCCGGATTGCAGGGATATCAGATTCCTCTGCCTCGCGAATAGTATATTTCATAAAAGAATGCACCACTCTTCATGCAGACGCCATCGCCGCGATGATATCGGCTATTGACTTACATTGAAAATCGCAACTTAGGCCCTTTTATTACCTGTCCTGACCTTTTTCACGTTCAAAAATGACCATCATAGAACTCGATTCACCAAATCCTACCGCAGGCAGCACAACCTGGTGCAATCTCCATCCCAACTCACCCTCGGTATTTAATAAACTCTCTACGTCCGGAGTGCCAGTCTTAAAAAGCCCTGTCTTGAAGGGCAGCTCTATGGTCTTGTATTCGTACTTTTTCATAAAAGAAGACGCCTCGTGGTCCAGATCACCCACTTCAATTGCAAATGTCGCCGCTAGTACCCTCCCGGTCTCAAGAGAAGCTGTAGCCTCCTTTCAGGTTGCAGTATACGGGGGAATTGGCACAGATCAACGCTCCATCCACCCACATCCCGGAGAGAAACGACCTCCCTTTAGATCTCTGCCCGCTGCCGGCAGCTTGGTGCAAAGCCTGTACGCTATAAGCTACAAACTGATTCGTTCAGATTCCACATAGGCTCTGAAGTTGTCCAGGATCGCCTGCCAGCCGTTGCGCTGTACATCAATGGAGTTCTGCGCTTCGGCATCGAAGACTGTTGTGACTTTAGTACCACTGCCCGCTGGCTCGAATATTGTTCTGAATCGGCGCCCGTCGGCCATAACAAGCTCAAGCACCTCGTGAGGCTGCACTTGGCCATAGATCGCTTCAAAACCAAAGCCGTCGCTGCTATCCCTGGCCTCCATCCGTGCCTTATAGGCACTCGCTACCTTCAAGTCGGCTTCGGCGCTGGGGCAGCCACCAATCATCGGATGCAAAGTTCCAATGTGTAATATGCACGGGCTTTGTATAGGCCTCCCACACGGTTTCGACGACAGCTTCGATGGTAGTGTCTATGGAAATTTGTGGATTGTTCATATTCCCATCTCCACTCTATTTGACAGCCGACTGACAGAACCGACGCCTGTCAGTCGATTCCTACTTCGGCGAGTTTGTACGGGCGACTCCGGAAAAAGAGAACGTCCGTCAGGACCAGGCGAAAATCCATCCCCACCCCGCTATTGCCTTAGTAGATTGTTAAAAAAGCCCTCCCTGGCTTTGCTCAACCCGGGTTTGCGGCGCATGTCCGCAAACCCTCCACGACAAATCAAGCAGTTACATGCTTGATTTGCGGCCCGAACATCCCTGTTCGGGACAGCAGGCTTCTGAAAAGCACTTTTTCAACAGCCTGCTAGGGCCTGTTAACACTAATTAGCCGGTCAGCGATCAATGAAAAGTTGATGAAGAACTTAAAAACGACATCCAACTTATCAAATCGACTAAATATTCTTCGGAAACCTTTCAAGCGGCGAAACAGACGCT